>JAYVXY010000171.1:0-15016 GCA_043784785.1 Aestuariivirga sp.
ATCATCACGCAAGTCACACCATGGGCCGCACCTTCGAGCGCCAAACATCGCGTGAGGCCAAGCAGGCCAGATTTTGAGGCGCAATAGGCAGGGTTGTCTTTCCAGCCCACGCTGGCGGCAGTCGAACCGATATTGATAATGCGCCCCCATTTGCGCTTGATCATACCGGGCAAGATTTCACGCGTGATCCGAAATGCGCCAGTGAGATTGGTATCAATGATTTTTTCCCACAATTCATCACTATGGCCACAAACGGGCTGCTCTGCCGTAGTCCCCGCCGCATTCACCAGAATATCCGCCGCGCCACAAATATTTTCTGCCTCAGCCAAAAACGATCTGATCGCGGAGGTATCGCGCACATCTAGATGACCAGCATAAACTTTCCCGCCATGGGCTAGAAGTTGATTGCGTACGACGGCGATTTCTTCTGCCTCGGGATAAGCAGCAGAATCGTTCAGTCTTCCCTTCGCTTGACCGACAAAAGAACCCGCCGCCACATTTGCGCCAGCCTTCGCAAGCGCACGGGCAATTTCCAATCCTTGCCCAGTGAGGCCACCGGTGATCACCGCAGCGCGGCCCTTGAGATATGTCATTGTCAATTCCTAACCTTTAAGATCCAAACGCTATGGCCGCAGAAGATCGCGCGCCTCGGCCTCATGATAGGGCTTGGTGCCGCGATAATATTGCTGCGATGCATCAGACCAGGGTTGATAATCCCAAGGCGTGATTTTGCCCGTGGTGAGTGCTTTGTAAACCAGCCGACGCTTGCGCTGGCTTGAAATAATTTCTTGCGTCAAGCGCGGCATGTCCCAGCGCCGTGCCACTTCCGCCAACATATCTTTCAATACATCAGCATAATTCGGATCAGCCGTCAGATCATGCAATTCATCACGATCAGCCTCCATGTTGAAAAGCTGTGGTGGATCATGCTCAACATAAGTGAGTTTAAACTTGCCCTTGCGCAACAGCACATAGGGTGCCGCCACACCTTCAGACATTAACTCGCTGACAGCGATACGGTCACCAGAATCATTTTCAAACAGTGGCAACAGGCTTTGGCCATCAGGCTTGTCGGGATAACCTTCCCAGCTTTCGTCTTTGGCAATATCGACCAGCGTTGGTAGAATATCGACAAGCGCAGCATTCGATTTGATGCGTCTGTGAGGCACACCAGGCCCTGCCATGATCAGCGGTACGCGGGCCGACCAATCGTAGAAACTCATTTTATACCACAGGCCGCGCTCGCCCAACATGTCGCCATGATCAGCCAGAAACAGAATAATGGTGTTATCCATCAGCTTGGCGCGTTCCAATGCTTCGAGCACTTCACCCACACGTTCATCAAGGTAGCTCACACTCCCGTAATAGGCGTGACGGGCATTGCGCACATGTGCGTCACCAACCCCAAATTCGCCCCGATCATATTGCTCCCAAAGCCTACGACTGTGGGGATCGCGCTTATCCGGTGGAATGAAGGGCACGCGCGGCATGTTGATGTCTTCGTGTTTGTACAAGTCCCAGAATTTTTGTGGCGTTACGTAAGGATCATGTGGATGGGTGAACGAGGTCACTAACATGAAGGGCCGTTGATCCTCGCCCCGCGCCCAATCAAAAATCCAGCGTTTGGCGTTATAAGAAACCTCTTCATCATAATCCTGCTGCAAGGCACGCTCAGCAATGCCAGCATTGCTCACGTTTTTCATATCGTGAAACCAATCCATGGTGCGCCATGGATCATCCCAATCTGCTGTCCAGTTGAAATCGGATGGACAAATATCGGTCGTCACCCGCTCTTCAAAACCATGTAACTGATCGGGCCCGATGAAATGCATTTTGCCAGAAAGACATGTGCGGTAGCCCATCACCCGAAGATAATGCGCAAAGGTCGGCACATCGGATGGGATCTGTGCAGCATTATCCCAAGCCTGGATGTTGGAACAAAGCTTGCCCGTCATCAAAGCAAGCCGCGCAGGCGCACAGAGCGGAAAGCTCGAATAGAAATTCTCAAACACTGAGGCGCGCGCCGCGATGGAATCAATGTGTGGCGTTTTCACCAACGGATGGCCATAAGCCCCAAGCGCCGAAGCGCCCAGTTGATCAGCCATCAGGATCACAATATTAGGGCGCTTCTTGCTCATCTGTTTGCCTATTCCTTTGGTAGCGGTTGCTTCAACCAATCACGATAGAAGCCTTCGAGATCAGGTTCAAAATCATGCACGATTGGATAGCCCGGCGCACATGCTTCCACTTCATGAAGCGCGGCGCAAGAGGGGCACATGAATTCGCGAATTTCCATCCATGTGGGATCAGGAATATCATTGTTGGGATAGATCTCGCGCAAGGATTTCTTAGTGTTGCGCACATTGATGTTGGCTTTCAATTTCCAATTCTTGCGATAGTCACCAAAATCATGGCCGCATTCGCACTTTGTTACGCGACCCTTTTTGGTTTGTACGATGAAAAGATGATCACTCACGGGCAGTAAAATCTTGTCATTCCACGCCACGCGATCTTGCAACACCTCGATCACTTTGAAAAAGCGGTCCTCATCCTTATAGGCGCTCATGATGCGCTTGGTCTGATGCCATGGCAGTTGGCTATTCACCAATTCAGCAATGGTTTCCTTGCTATAGCTGGTCATGTTAATCCACCGCCTTAAATCGGAATGTGGGTTTGAGACCCCAGAACTTTGTAAATTCCTGGGTGAATTTGGGAGAAAGTTTCATGGCGCTGTTATACATGCGCGTGACTTCCACTGCGAACTTGTCTTTGATGATAACCGCCTTCTGCTGCTTCATCCATTCAGAAATAGGTAAAGATAATTTCAAGCGTTTAGTGCGCATCGCTTTGCGATTCTTCGCGGTTGCGGTAAGATCAGCTTCGAGGTCACCAGCCTTGTTTCGGCGCAAGACGATGCCATAAGCCGCCAAAGCACCTTCTTCAGTCAAGAAACCATTTTCAACATCGCTTGCTGTTTTAATCGGATCGCGCTCCAGCACATCCCCAAATCCACCGCCGCCATTATAGGCATGGGTGAAAATATCACCCGATTTGTGGGGCGAAGTAATGTAAGGCCCCTCAACGGTTTCGTGTTTGCCTTTCACCAGCCTTTCGAGGTCGGAATAATCTGGATCAGTGCCAATGCCATGAGGCAAGGGTTTCCGCTTTTTGATCAGCTCAGGCAGGTTTGGCTCACGCACAATACGGTGCATTTGGCAGGTAGGGGCAGGGTAACCACCACACATGCCACCATTATCAAACACGCGCGATGAATGTTCCGATGTCACTAATCGCAAATGGTCAGTCTTGTTGATCAACCATGTTGAAATGAATGAGCAGCCGCCGCGATATTTACCCGAGCCGCCGGAATTGGGCAGAATGGAGCGACCAATATAGACCATTGGCATATTCTGTTCCCAAATCTCGATATTGCCCATGTCAGACTCAGGGTTCCAACCGACATAGGCTGTATCGAGTCCGTCTTTGATCGCAAGTGCGCCAGAACCAGCGGCAGCACATTCAAAATGTGCCATGCCGAAAGCGGTGCCATATTGGCTTGTACCGCCCATTTCGATCATCGGGCTGTTTACTTGGCCAACAAACACTTCCTCAACAAAACCGCGCGCCAGAAAACCACGCGATAACAAACGTTGGAACACACCATAGGCGGGAAGCAGCAAGGCCCAGGACGTTGCCGTGGCCACCATCTCATTGTCGGGATTGGTCCATGTGCCGAGTGGCAGCTTCAATTCAGTGGCCATCCACGCGCCATCATTGACGAGGCCTTCAAAATTCATGTGCTGGGTCAATGTCACAAACATGCCGCCATCCATGCCAGCAGGCGTGCAATTCATCGAGTGATAGCCCCAAGGCTGGGTGCCCTCAAAATCCATGATGATCTTGCCGTCTGTCCGGATCTCCATTTCGATGGGGATATTATAAAGCCAATTGGAGGGGCCAAGAGGTTGAAAGCCCGGCTTGCCTTCCGTCACATGCCCATAAAAAGTGTGTCCACGATAGATGCCAGGCACAGTCAGCTGGCGTGTGCGTGCAAGTTGGCCACGCCGACCTTCCTCGATGAATTCCTTCATCACTTGCTTCCAGTAATCGAGACCGATATCGGAAATGACTCCGCGCACCGCTTCGCGCATATCGATGCAGGAAGCCACTTTGGCTTTCTCATCGAGAACCCAATAGATCGGCATGCGCAAATTGCGCTCGCAGCGGATCACATAATCGCGTCGGATTTCATCACTCTCGCCGATCTTTTCAGCGCAAACAAAAAGCCCTTCGGTGAAACGCTCTTGTGCGAGACACACGTCACCACCTGGTGTAATTCCGCCCGATTCAAGCTCATGGCACACAGCACCCGCCCAGCCAACCAGTTCGTCTTCCCAAAAAATCGGGATCACATCCATCACATCAGGCACCTGTACCGTGCCGATGAAGGCATCATTATTGGCAAAAATATCGCCATCTTTAATGCCAGGGTTCGCCTCATAACCTTCGCGGATCATCCATTTAATGAAACGGCTCATGGTGTGCACATGCACCATAATGCCATTGGAAAGTGCCACCGCATCGCCTTCTGGCGTGTAAATCGCCACCACCATTTCACCCACTTCACGCACCCCCGGAGAGGCAGAAATGCGCCGCGCCATCTCGCGGGCTGAAACGCAGGCAGCCCGCAACTTAGTGTGTAGCGTTTCAAATTTCAGCGGGTCCTGGCTGCGAAGTTTGAGATCTGTCACGCCATCATAGCAACCCGTTTCAGCCATCAATCGTTCTGATTCAATCAAACGCTTGCGGATTGGCAGGTCGGGGGAATTGTGATCCATCATGTTCATGGTTGTTGCCTCTTAAGCGTGCCGATAATGGAGGAGCGTCCATTCATCGATGAACACGCTATCTTGGGGATGCACCACCAAAGTGGTTGCGGGATGTTCAACAATGGCCGGGCCTTTGACTTCAAAACCGGGTTGCAGTAAATCCATTTCATAGAGATTGGCCTTGTGCCACTTGCCGCCGATATAGGCCTCGCGCACGCCTTTATGGGCCGCTGCCGGATCAGACTTTCCAAGCGCGCGCTTTTCCAGAACCGGCTTCACCTTGTCGGCAATGGCTGTGATGCCCAATTCCATGACGGAGAATCCAGCTGAACCATAGCGCGACACCCGGTGATTGATCTTGGCATAAACCGTTTCAAATTCATCAATCACGGTGCGCATATCAGCAACGGATTTCACCTTGCGCAATTGTGATTTGACTTCGACATCCTCAAGTTGGCCCGTATAGCGCATCATCAAGAACGGTTCCGTCCGAATTTTCTCCCGCGCATGGCCATCTGCTATCATTTCATCCACAGCGGCCTTTTCCAGATCATCCCAGACTTCAGAGATTTTCTTGGCATAAGATAAAAGCTGCGCATCGCTGGCTTTGGCTGGAATGTCATACTGCGTGGAAACCGAGTGGCGGCGCATATAATCTGCTGTGGTGCAACCAAAAGCCGAGAAGGCGGCAGCAAATTGGAAGGTGATGATATCCTTAAAGCCAATGCCCTTGCTACACCCAGCCAGATGCAAAGGCCCCGAACCGCCATAAGATAGCAATGTATATTGCGATGGATGAATGCCCTGGCCTGAAATCACGCGGCGAAGCGCGCTGTTGGCATCTTGCTCCAGCATGTCGATCATGCCTTCGGCAGCTTCGTTGATGCCAACCCCCAGAATATCGGCGCATTTTTCTTTGAAGATGCGTGTGGCCTTTTCGACATCCAGAACAACTTTGCCACCCAGAAAATAATGCGGATTGAGACGGCCCAGAATAGCATCACAATCCGCAATCGTTGGTTCCATGCCGCCCCGATTAAAGCAAATCGGCCCAGGCGATGAGCCTGCACTTTCCGGCCCAAGGCTCACTTTTTTAGTGAGTGGATCGACCTTAATGATCATGCCGGCACCTGCACCAATTGTATCGAGATGCAGCGTGGGAACATTGAGCTTGAACCGGTCCATAATCGGTTCATTTTCAATGCGAGTTTGGCCTTGGGTAATTACGCCCATGTCGAAACTGGTGCCGCCCATATCAGAGCAAACCAGCGAGTCGTTTCCTATAATTTTGCCCACATAGGCAGCGCCCAGAATACCACCAATCGGGCCGGAAATCATCGTCTCATGCAAGCGCGGATGATTAATGGAGGTGAGACCACCGAAGGAAAGGAGCGTCTGCACGCCATATTTAAAGCCATGTTTTTTTGAAATGTCCTCAATGCCTCTCAGTTGCTGCCGACCACGCGATGTAGCATAAGCTTCAATCAATACGCTGTTGAGGCGCGATTGTTCGCGGATCACGGGGCGCACTTCATGGCTGGTGTAAACAATAATATCGGCCTTGGCCTTTTTGATTTCGGCGCGGGCAATCTCGGCAATACGCTTTTCATGAAGCGGGTTCACATGCGAAAAAATCGTCATGATACATATGGCTTCAACCTTGTCTTTGATTAAGGCTCGCACCGCCTTCACCACATCCTGATCGTAGAGAGGAATGACGACATCGCCGAATTGATCAATGCGCTCCGTCACACCATGGGTGCGCTTGCGCGGAACCAGTGGATCGGGATGGTGATGCGTGATGGCATGCAGGCGGTCGGCATATGAATAGTCAGCCCAGGCCTGAAGGCCACGCCCCATCAGGATCATATCTTCCAGGCCCTTGGTGGTGATGAGGCCAAGTCTGCGACCGGTGCGCGAGAGCAGGGTGTTCAACATGCCGGTGCCGGAATAAAGCACCACACTGACGCCGCTGAACAGATCATCGAGTGAAATGCCCCAGGCATCAGCGGCATCTTCTGCCGATGCAATAAAGCCTTCTGACTCATCCTTGGGCGTTGTCGCAGCCTTGCCGATTTTGAAATGACCCTTGGCATCAACCAAGATCGTGTCGGTCATGGTGCCGCCAGCGTCAATTCCGATTACGATTGGATTTGTCATCGCAAATCTGCTTCCTTAGAATGAATTTTCGAAGCTGAGATTACGGTTCGCCTGATCTGGCTGCTATATGCCTTTAGGCACAGGGACGGGACATGCGCGGCGAAGCGAATTCAATCAGTTTAATGCTCGACGCATTGGTCAAGGCCATTAAAAATATTGGGTCGGAGACTCATGTTGATAGTCTCGTTGATCTGATTGGAGCGTCAGTGAAACATGACCGCGTCACCGTGGTGCGCTATTCATCAACACAGCGCCCGGAATTTATATCGCATCGCAATTTTGACGACGCATTAGTGAACAAATACCTCAAAATCTGCTATGTCCACGATCCGTTTTATGCACATTGGCGAAACAACCAGAAGCCTGGCATTTTTACCTTGCGTGATACGACGCGAAAGAAACGCAGCCCATATATTCTGGAATTTTTGAGCGAGTCCGTGATCAGTGATGAAGTTGGCGTTCTTCTTGATGACGGGGCAAATTGGTGCCTCGGCATTTTTCTGGATCGCAGCGCGGGTAAATATACGCGCATAGAAATCATGAGAGTCGAAGCGCAATTCAAGGTGTTTGCAGCGCTCCATGCATTAGATATTCAGGCGCGGGCACCAAACTTCAAGCGCACCAAACAGCCAACCTTGCCAGGTGCAGCGCCGACCGAAAAAATTGCGGCGCATATCCCTCAAGCTTTATGGCCAACGCTCACAGAACGCGAGAAAGAAGTCGTGCAGCTTGTCCTTTCAGGCTATCCCTCCCAACGCATCGCCCGCAAACTTGGAATAGCCCAAGGCACTGTGAAAAATCATCGTCGACGTATTTATGACAAGTTGGATATCACGACTGAGCGGGAACTGTTTTTGCAGTTTATTGAGGCTACAACATCATAAGGTCAGCCAGGAATCTTGCTCAACGCAGTCGAACTAATGGGAGTTATATCAGCAATTTCAGCTGCTTAAAACTGGGCGGATGCAGTAGCCGCCCTTGCGGCTTTCGCCAATAAACGGCGCAAATCTTCCCGGGCCAGCACCTCTGCAGGGTGATGGGGCATGATGATAGTCCTGATATGGTTGGGGAATTGGGGTGGTCACAAATCAACCAAGTACCAAACGAACCCTAGCATAACTCATATCATTTATTAATGGAAACAAGATGTTATGTGTGGTTTCGGTGAAAGCAGGTTAGCATCACGACTTGTTCTCGTGAGTGCATTTTAGCGAAGCAGACATTTGTTCAAAAGTTGAACCCGATCCTGTTATGCCGTCAAATCCAAAAGGATTGTTTTCAGGGTCTTGAAGCATGCAAAACTTGAAGCTCTGCGAAGGCATTCCAATCGTGATTTGTTGGACGACAAGAAGTTAAGTGCCTGTGAAACCATGTTGAATTTAGGCGTTGCATCGAGTGAATTCTTTGAGGCTCTCGAAAGGTATTGGGGATTGGAAGGATTGCGATCAATGCGTTATGCCGTATTGCCCAAGGATGGCAACTTTTAGCAAAGCTTTCTTCTGCATGAAACTTGCGAATTTTCATAAATTTGATGGGCCGGACAGTGACCAATGACCCTGAACTTTTTCAAATTTTGGACTCAGAGCAAACCCTGAACAAGTGCAACTTTTGAATAAGGGCAAGGGGCAGATCACGATGACGTCGATCTCCGGCAAAAGCTTGTCGAATGGGAGCAAGAACTGAACCCGCAGGGTGTCTAGGAAATGCGGGGCTATTCACCCTGATTCAAGGCAACCCGGGACTCTATTGGAAAACTCCAACTCAAAATGGTCCAGTTATCGGGGGCAGAGCAAATTGTTCCGCTCTTAATCCTTTCATGGGCATCTTATTTCTCTTTTCCAGTTCGATACTCATATCGCCTGGTATAGAAAAAGCCGGTCAGGTCAAAGACGACGGCAGTGATGTGTTGATCCAACCAAAAATTGGTCATGCCACTTATTTTTTGCACGAACTCACTCTGCCTCTGGACTAAAGCACGAATTTAGCGTGATAATAAAACTTATAAGAAAATAAAGTGGCCAAGAAGAGTCACCGACGCCTTTGAAGGCACTATGAGGGAGAAGCTAAATGACTGTTGTCAAAATGAAATTAAACGGCAAGGCCGTGAGTGGAGACGTGGAGGCACGCACTTTGCTGGTGGATTTTATCCGCCAATATCAAGGGCTGACAGGCACCCATGTGGGCTGCGATACGAGCCAATGCGGCGCCTGCGTCGTGCATGTGAATGGCAAGGCCATTAAATCCTGCACCACTTTGGCCGTAGCTTGTGAAGGTGCTGAAGTGACCACCGTTGAGGGCTTGGCCAAGGCTGGCGAATTGCACGCCATGCAAGCCGCTTTCAAAGAGCACCATGGCCTGCAATGCGGCTTCTGCACACCGGGCATGATCATGTCCGCCATCGATATCGTAAAGCGCAATGGCAAGAATGTGAGCGAGGACGTGATCCGCCGCGAACTTTCCGGAAATATCTGCCGGTGCACAGGCTATCATAACATCGTCAAGGCTGTTCAGGCCGGCGCAGCGAATATGTAAGGGAGGCAGAAATTATGGCTGACACAAATACAGGCATTGGCGCCTCAGTGCGCCGCAAGGAAGACCTTCGCTTTATCACTGGCAAAGGCAATTATACCGACGACATTAGTCTAAAAGACCAGACCATTGGTTATTTTCTCAGAAGCCCACATGCCCATGCCAAGATCAAATCGATCAACACCACCAAAGCCAAGAAGATGGAAGGCGTTGTCGGCATTTTCACCGGTGAAGATGTGGCCAAGGACAAATTGGGCGGCTTGATTTGCGGCTGGATGATCCACTCCAAGGATGGTTCGCCGATGAAGGCGGGGCCGCATCCCGTTTTAGCGCAAGACAAAGTACGTTTCGTGGGTGATCAAGTGGCATTGGTTGTTGCTGAAACCAAGGAACAGGCCAAAGCCGCAGCTTCCGCCATCGTTGTGAATTATGACGTGCTGCCCCATGTGGTTGATGTAGCCAAAGCCATGAAGAGCAAAGTGCAAGTGCATGATGTGGCACCTGACAACCGCGTGTTTAATTGGTCGCTCGGTAATGAAGTCGACACCAATGCCGCTTTTGCAAAAGCGGCTCATGTGACAAGCATGGACATCGTCAACAACCGGCTCATTCCAAATGCTATGGAGCCCCGCGCCGCGATTGGCGCTTATGATACAGGCACCGAAAGCTACACGCTTTACACGACCAGCCAAAACCCGCATGTGGCGCGTTTGGTTATTTCAGCTTTCCACGGCCTTGCGCCAGAACACAAGCTGCGCGTGATTGCGCCGGATGTGGGCGGCGGCTTCGGCTCCAAGATCTTTATCTATGGCGAAGAAGTGGCCTGCGTTTGGGCTTCGAAATTTGTCGGTGGTCGTCCGATCAAGTGGACAGGTGAACGCTCGGAAAGTTTCTTGGCAGACGCCCATGGCCGCGACCATGTGACAAAGGCTGAACTGGCTACGGACGCATCCGGCAAGATTACTGGCATGCGCGTTCACACCAAAGCAGCAATGGGCGCATATCTTTCAACATTCTCCGCATGCGTACCGACTTATCTCTATGGCACACTTCTGTCCGGACAATATAACATCCCCAATATCTATGTTGAGGTGGATGCGATTTACACCAACACCGCTCCTGTGGATGCTTACCGTGGTGCTGGCCGCCCTGAGGCCACTTATGTGGTGGAGCGTTTGGTCGAGACTGCGGCGCGTGAACTGAAGATGGACCCGGCAGAGTTCCGCCGCAAAAACTTCATCACCAGCTTCCCGCATCAAACACCGGTTATCATGTGCTACGACGCTGGTGATTATGCAGCGGCTTTGGATAAGGCCATTGCCATGTCGGACTATAAAAACTTTGCCGCACGCAAAGCTGAAAGCGCCAAAAATGGCAAGCTGCGCGGTGTGGGCTTCTCGGCCTATATCGAAGCTTGTGGCATTGCCCCTTCAGCAGCCGTAGGCTCGCTAGGTGCAGGTGTGGGCCTGTGGGAATCAGCAGAAGTGCGCGTCAATCCCGTGGGCACAGTGGAAATCCTGACAGGTTCACATAGCCATGGCCAAGGCCATGAAACCACCTTCGCACAATTGGTGTCGAGCCGCTTGGGCGTTGACATCAACAGCGTGTCGATCGTGCATGGCGACACGGATAAAGTGCAAATGGGCATGGGCACTTATGGTTCGCGTTCAGGTGCTGTGGGCATGACAGCCATTTCTAAAGCCTTGGACAAGATCGAAGCCAAGGCCAAAAAGGTGGCAGCAGCCGTAATGGAATCTTCAGTGAATGACGTGGAGTTTAAAAACGGAACTTTCACGGTGAAGGGCACGGACAAGAAAATGGCCTTTGGCGAAGTGGCCTTGGCCTCTTATCTCGGGCACAAGTTCAACACCTCTGAAATTGAAATCGGCTTGAAGGAAACCGCCTTCCATGATCCGGCCAACTTTGTATTCCCGGCAGGTGTGCACATCTGCGAAGTGGAGGTGGATGTTGATACCGGTCTCACCAAAATCGCCAGCTACACAGCGGTAGATGACTTCGGCAATCTCATCAATCCGATGATTGTTGAAGGCCAGGTGCAGGGCGGTGTGGCGCAAGGCATCGGCCAAGCGCTGTTGGAAGGCGCGGTCTATGATGAAGACTCCGGCCAATTGCTGACCGGCAGCTTCATGGATTACAACATGCCCCGCGCCGCCAATATGCCAATGGTTGAAGACTTCAAACTGGGCTTCACCTGCACCCCATGCCCCACCAATCCATTGGGCATGAAGGGCTGCGGCGAGGCGGGTGCTATTGCTGCGCCACCGGCGGTGATCAACGCCATCACTAACGCAATTGGTGTGCGTGATATTCCGATGCCAGCCACACCCTTAACAGTGTGGACGGCCATGCAATCCATGAAACAAGCTGCAGAATAAGGCAAAGGGACGAGAAAAATGGAAAACTTCAATTATCATCGCCCAGCCACAACCACTGCTGCGGCTGCTATGCTCAAAAAAGCCAAGGACGGAAAATACATGGCGGGCGGCCACACGCTGCTGCCCACCATGAAGCAAGGCTTGGCCGCACCCACTGATATTATTGATCTCACCGCGATCAAGAATTTTGGCGGCATTAAGGTTTCAAAAACCGCTGTCACCATCAAGGCTGGTACAACTCACATGGAAGTGGCCACTTCGAAGGAGATCAAGAAAGCCATTCCAGCACTTGCCGAGATGGCTGGAAAAATCGGTGGTGTTCATGTGCGCCACAAGGGCACAATCGGCGGCTCCATCGCCAATTCTGATCCAGCCGCTGATTATCCATCGGCCTGTTTGGGACTTGGTGCTACGATTGAAACCAACAAGCGCAAGATCGAGGCCGACAAGTTCTTCACCGGCATGTTCGAAACAGCGCTGAAAGCTGGCGAGATCATCACCGCCGTGCATTTCCAGATCCCAACGAAGGCTGCCCACCAGAAGTTCCCAAACCCCGCTTCGCGTTATGCTTTAACCGGGGTGTTCCTGTCTCAGAATGCCAAGGGCCAGGTTCGCGTCGGCGTGACTGGGGCGGGCCCGAAAGCCTTCCGCGCTGCTGATCTTGAGGCTGCTTTGTCGAAAGACTTCTCAGCCAAGGCCATCGCTGGTGTGAAAGTTGCAGCCAAAGGCCTGATGTCAGACATGCATGCCACCGCCGCCTATCGCGCCCATTTGATCAGCGTGTTGGCGGGTCGCGCCGTTGCCGCTGCGAAGTAAACAATTGCAGACTTGATGACGGAACCCGCGACTTCAAACTCGCGGGTTTTTTTGTTGAACAGGATGATGATGTCAGCACTTCCCACTTCCATTGACGCCACGGCCCAGCTTCTCAAATCCACCGGCTATATTGCGGGCCGTGAATTGGCGACTGTGATTTATCTGGCGTTGAAAATGGGCCGCCCCCTCTTTCTTGAGGGTGAGGCCGGTGTTGGCAAAACTGAAATCGCAAAAGTGTTGGCGCAGGGTCTGGGCCGTAAGCTGATCCGTCTGCAATGCTACGAAGGCCTTGATGTCAATTCCGCAGTTTATGAATGGAACTATGCCGCGCAGATGATTGAGATCAGATTGGCGGAAGCTGCCGGGCAGGTGGATCGGGATCGCCTTAGTTCATCGGTCTTTGCCGAAAAATTCCTCATCCGCAGGCCGTTGTTGCAAGCGCTGGAAAGTGAAGACGGGCAAGCGCCGGTGTTATTGATTGATGAACTGGATCGCACCGATGAGGCCTTTGAGGCCTATCTGCTCGAAGTGCTGTCCGACTATCAAATCACCATTCCCGAATTTGGCGTGATCGCCGCCAAGACACCACCCATCGTGATCATAACTTCCAACCGAACCCGCGAAGTGCATGATGCCCTGAAGCGCCGCTGCCTTTATCATTGGGTGGGTTATCCTGATGCCGCGCGCGAGTTGGCCATCATCAAGGCACGCCGCCCCAATGCCTCCGAGGCGCTGGCCAAAGAAGTGGTTGCATTCGTACAGGCCTTGCGCGCCGGTGATATTTATAAAGTACCTGGCGTGGCCGAAACACTGGATTGGGTGACAGCACTGCACGAACTGGATTGCGTGTCGCTTGATCCCCAAATGGTCAATGACACATTGGGCGTGCTGCTGAAATATCAAGACGACATTGCCCGCATGGAGGGAAGCCAGGCCAAGCGCATTCTCGATCAGGTGAAAGACGAAATCCGTCACATGCGGAACCCCTGACACGATGATCGGGGCCAACGCCAATCAAAATATAACGGGGCCGTCAGGCAAGCTGGCTGAAAACATCATGCATTTTGCCCGCATCCTGCGTGAAGCCGGAATGCCGATCGGGTCAGGTGCTGTGCTTGATGCCTTGGATGCCGCACAGTCAGGCGTTTTGAAAGAGCGGCAGGATTTCTATTGGATGCTCAATGCCGTGTTTGTAAAAAAGCGTGAGCACTTGGAAATTTTTGAACAGGCTTTTCACGTATTTTGGAAGAAACCTAAAATGCTCGAGCAGTTGATGCAGCTGATGTATCACCAGATTGCCCGCAAAGGTGACGACAAGAAAAAAGGTGCAGGTTATCGTCGCTTGAGCGAATCCATGTTTGATAAATCCCACATGAAAAATGTGCCCGCACAAAAAAATGATGTGCTGGAAATTGATGCCACTTTCACAGCTTCATCCGATGACGTGTTGCGCGCCAAAGATTTTGAGCAAATGAGTGTGGCCGAGCAGACGCAAGCCCGCGCCGCCATTGCACGCATGAAAATGAATCGCGTTGAAAACAAGACTAGGCGCTTTCAATCTTATGCGGCTGGCCGCCATATCGACATGCGCCGCACCATGCGCGACAGTCTGCGGGCGGGTGGCCAGATGATGCAGTTGGCCCGCAAAACCCCGCGCTATCGTGAGCCGCCATTGGTGGTTCTGTGTGATATTTCGGGCTCATGCTCAAATTACAGCCGCATGTTTTTGCAGTTCCTGCACGCGCTGGCCACGGATCGCACCCGTGTGAGCGTGTTTCTGTTTGGCACCAGATTGACCAATGTAACCCGTGATTTAAACCGCCGCGATGTTGACGAGGCAATTGCTAAAGTTTCCGCCTCGGTCAAAGATTGGAGTGGCGGCACCCGCATTGGCACCACCTTGCATGAATTTAATTTCAAATGGGCTAGGCGAATGCTCGGGCAACAGGCCCATGTGTTGATCATGACTGATGGTCTTGACCGTGAAGACACAAATATTCTGGCGGAAGAAATGCAGCGCTTGCGCCGCAGCGCCAAGCGCATTGTGTGGCTGAACCCGTTGCTGCGCTTTGACAAGTTTGAAGCGCGCGCCGCCGGCATTCGCGCCATGATGCCCTATGTCGATGAATTTCGCCCCGTGCATAACCTGAACAGCCTTGAGGATTTGGCCAAGTCGCTGGTATCATCAAACAACGAGAGTCACGATCCGAAGAAATGGCTCAACACTTGAACATTGAATGTAACCGAGGACAAGAATCATGAAACTGACCGGCTCACAAACCATTC
>JAYVXY010000172.1:0-4847 GCA_043784785.1 Aestuariivirga sp.
GCGCCGTGTCATCGATGTTTCAGGCGATGGCGAGGACAATGAGAATGGCAATGTGATGTTGTCGCGTGATTCCGCCATTGCCCAAGGCATCACCATCAACGGCCTGCCGATTATCGACGGCTCACATTACATCGAAGCCTATTATCGCTATCGCGTAACGGGTGGGCCTGGTTCATTCGTTATGCCCGCCGCCAATATGATCGCTTTCAAAGAAGCTATGGCGCAAAAACTACTCCGTGAAATTGGGTCGCAAACGTCCTGAATTAACGCGCCGCCCAAAGCAATCCGCGCCGCACAATCTCTTTCATTTGCGGCACGGCGAATTCATCGGCCGTGTGACCAAGAGAAGAATAGAATACGCGCGCCTTGCCATACACTTTCTTCCACACCACCGGCATCACCACGCCTTTGATAAAATCACAGTGAGTGCCGTCAAAAGTCGTTGTAGCCAGAACCTCATTGGCAGGGTCAACATGCATATAATATTGCTCTGATCTATAATCAAAATCGCCAATGCCTTGCATTATTGGATCATGCGGTTTTGAGATGTTGACACGATAATCAATGATATTGCCGGGGTGTGAAACCCACTGTCCACCGGTCATGAATTGATATTCAACTTCGTTGCGGAATGAATCACACATCGTCCCGTGAAAGCCGCCAAGCCCCACTCCGCTGCGCACCGCCGCACAAAGATTATCGACCTCTTGTTTGGCAATGGTTGACATCGTTACCATCGGCACAATCAAATTCAGGTTGTGAATAGCCGGATCGAGATAGGCCTGCGTGCCGTTTTCCACCTGCACGTCAAAGTCATGGGCCTCGAGCAACGCCCGCACAACGGCCGCCGAGCGGTCTGGGGTATGCCCATCCCAACCACCCCACACAATCAAAGCTTTCTTCTTCATTATTGTTCCAAATTAAACCAATTCACGTCGTCTTTTGTAAGCGCCACACTAAGCTCTGGCAAGGTGGATATGGTTTCTCGGAGGCTGCGCGGTATCATTTGAGCTGGCGACGGAACCCGAGTCCATCATGACCCGGCGTGTAATTTTCACGATTTATTTCCTCGTCTGGCTTAACCTGCGCCATGGGCGGTTTGAGCTCGCAATTGGCCTGTTAGTTGCAACCCAACTTATGCACCATCAAGGAAGTGTCTCATGATGAAACTGCCGAATATTCAGATTTTGCGCGCAGTTGCAGCCTTGGCAGTGGTTTTTTACCATGATGGCATTGAAACAACCAATGTTTGCACCAGCACGGGCAGGACCTGCGGCATTGATTTCTGGGTTGGTGGTTTCGGCGTTCCGCTGTTTTTTATGATCAGCGGTTTCATCATGGTGACAACAAGCTGGAACAATTTTGCCAAGCCCGGCGCGCCTTTGGATTTCTTGAAGCGCCGCATTACCCGCATTGTGCCGCTTTATTGGTTGGTGACCAGCTTTGCTGTTGTCGGCATTATGCTTTCGCCGTCAATGTTGAATGTTCCGGTTCTTGAACCTTTCTATATCGCGGCCTCATATTTGTTCTGGCCGGTGGCTCGTATCAACGGTTTGGTGAGGCCCATTGCCAATCTGGGTTGGACGTTGAACCTCGAAATGATGTTCTACGCTGTTTTTACCATTGCGCTGCTGTTCAATCGTGTCCGCGGCCTTGCCATGTCCATGGTATTTTTGGGGGTGATGGCGGCCCTTCATTCAATTGGCATGTTCGGCAAAACCGGTCTTTTGCCATCCACACCACTGAATTTCTGGGCTGATCCGATTATTCTGAACTTTATCTTAGGCATGCTCATTGCGGTGATTTACCGGAACGGATCCCGTTTAAGCTTCACTGATGCCGGATTGTTAATCGCCATATCTTTGATCGGCATATTGATCGTTGGCAATCTTGGCGGCTATCTTGATACTCTGCCGGAAGATCATATCATCAACCGCCTTGCGGCCATTGCACCAATTTTGTGTTTGTTCGTTGCTGGAGCGCTTGGACCACAAGTTGATATTACCAAGTTAGTTTGGAGCGTCGGGTTGTTGATTGGGGATGCCTCATACAGCCTCTATCTCATTCACCCCTTTGCATTGCGGCTGCTGGGCAAGCTGTGGGTCAAGCTTGCAGGCGATCATTTACCCGTATGGCCATTTACCATGATTGGTCTCGCATTAGCGCTTACCGCAGGCGTGTTGCTCTATTTCCTGGTCGAGCGTCCACTTACGAATTATTTTGGCAAACGGGGTCGATCAGAAAAGATACAATTGCCTGTCGGTGATGTTCAACTGCTGCAAAGTTGAATTCGATCAACACGTTAAATCAATGCATGGACGGCATGTCGCAAACAAGGCACTAACTCTTCCTCAAACCAATGATTTCGTTTGAGCCAAATGCCGTTGCGTGGTGATGGATGAACCAGAGGGAGATACCCCGCAATGGAATATTCACGCCATGCCCGAACGGTTTCAGTCAAATTCCGTTTCCGCTGCTCGCCAAGATAGCGTTGTTGCGCATATTGCCCGATCAGCAATGTGAGTTTCACATTTGGCAGATGCTCCAAGACCTTGTCGTGCCACAGCGGCGCACATTCCGGCCGTGGCGGAAGATCGCCGGATGTGCCTTTGCCTGGATAGCAAAAGCCCATTGGCATGATCGCGACGTTGGTTTCATTGTAGAATTGTTCAACGGTTAATCCGAGCCAATTACGCAAACGCTTTCCGGATTCATCATCCCACGGAACGCCCGAGGCATGCACCTTGGTACCCGGTGCCTGGCCAATGATGAGCAGCTTTGCGGTGCTGGCTGCGCGGATGACAGGGCGCGGGCCCAACGGCAAGTGTGCGGCACATTCCTTGCAGTTCCGGATATTGCTCAAAACAGCGCTAAATTCCATACCTAACCATAGCATAAACTCTGTGCTTCCATCCCTGAAAACCGTCTGCTATAGGCGGCGCACTGAAATGCCCGGGGCCAAAGGCCGGATATGAGATGCGGGCGTGGTGAAATTGGCAGACACGCAGGATTTAGGTTCCTGTGGGGAAACTCGTGGGGGTTCAAGTCCCTCCGCCCGCACCATGCCTCGGCTCGACTCCATCCTTCCCAGCATGGCCCCAAATTGAAAGCAGAGTACATATTATGCAAGTGACTGAGACATTAAATTCCGGCCTGAAGCGCGAATTCAAAGTGGTGGTGAACGCTGCCGACCTTTCCAAGGAAATGGATGTGAAGCTGAAGGATATGGCTGGCAAAGCCCAGATCAAGGGCTTTCGCCCTGGCAAAGTTCCGGTCGCTCATTTGAAAAACATGTATGGCAAATCGGTTATGGCTGAAGTGATTCAGACCACGGTCGATAATCAAGCGCGTCAGGTTTTTGCCGATCGCAAGTTGAAGCCCGCCTATCAGCCCGAAGTGAAGCTGCCTGAGGATGAGCAGGAAGTGAATGCGGTCATGGATGGCAAGGCTGATCTGGCTTTCACGCTGGCTGCCGAGGTGATCCCGGATTTTGAGGTTCAAGACTTCACAGGCATCGAACTTCACAAGCATGTTGTGGCCCATTCTGATGCCCATATCGATGAAGCGCTGAACCGCTTAGGCGAGGAGTATAAGACCTTTACCGAGGCCCGCGAAGGCGCCAAAGCCATTAAGGGTGACAAGGTCACCATCGATTTCGTGGGCTCGATTGACGGCGTTGAGTTTGATGGCGGCAAGGGCGATGATATTCCGCTCGAAATCGGTTCAAACCAATTCATCCCCGGCTTTGAAGACCAGTTGATCAATGCCAAGGTTGGTGATGATGTGACGGTGAAGGTGACATTCCCTGAAAACTACGGCGCTGCCAATCTAGCTGGCAAAGCTGCGGTATTCGCTGTGAAGGTGAAGGGCATTCAGGCCCCTGCCGAAAACAAGATCGATGAAGACTTTGCCAAGCGTTTGGGCTTTGAAGATTTGGCGAAGCTCAAGGATATGGTAAAAACCGGTCTTGATCGTGAATTTGCGCAAATGACAGCGATGAAGTTGAAGCGCGATGTTCTCGATGCGATGGACAAGCAATATAGTTTTGAACTGCCAGAAAAGCTGGTGGAAGCCGAATTCAATTCAATCTGGGCTGCCCTTGGCAATGAGATGCAAAAGGCGGGCAAGAGCTTCGCTGATGAAGATACAACCGAAGAAAAGGCCAAGGAAGAATATAAGAAGATTTCCGAACGCCGCGTGCGTTTGGGCCTTGTGCTCGGCACCATTGGTGAGAAAGAAGGCGTGCAGATTGCCGATCAAGAATTACAACAAGCCTTGATCAGCCGTGCCCGCCAATTCCCCGGTCAGGAAAAGCAAGTGTTTGACTATTATCGCAACAACAGTGGCGCGCTGATGGAATTGCGCGGCCCGCTGTTTGAGCAGAAAGTGGTCGATGTGATCGTCGGTAAGGCCAAGGTCAGTGACAAATCCGTCACCCGCGAAGAACTCAAAGCGATGGTTGAAGACGAAGACATAAACGACGCCGCGTAATCGAGTTTACAATTTTTACCTTCTCCCTTTGATGGGAGAAGGTGACAAGCGCCCGAATTATTTTACGTCCAAGATCTTTTTCGCCGCTTCTTCAATAATCAATCTGATCCGTGTTTGCTCAGCGGCACTCCACCCGGCGGGCTTGGCCATAATGGCGTAACGCAGTTTGTGGATGGCCTGCATGATGCTTTCAGGTGGCGCATGGGTTTCAGTGCCGCCCGCCATCACATCAATCCGCGCCATCAAGGCTTTCACCTGTTCGGAATTCTCGGCCAGAAATTGCCGACCCGTCAAAGTGGCGCTGTAGGATTTTTTGGTGCTGCCCGCGTCGGTTACACTTTCGATCAGTTCCTGTT
>JAYVXY010000173.1:0-4801 GCA_043784785.1 Aestuariivirga sp.
CCGAACCCTGCTGAAGGCACGCCACCGATTATTGGTGTGCAGGTCTTTTGGTCGGCCCCTTTCATCTGGTTCTATTTGTATTTTGTCGTGGTCGTCGGATTGTTTGCAGCATTCTGGAAATTCTATTCGCCGCACCCATGGTTCAACTGGGCGGTTCTGGGTTCTGCGCTCATCATTTTTGTCACCTATTTTCAGGTGCAAGTCAGCGTTGCCATCAATGATTGGTATGGGCCATTCTATGATTTGATTCAGGCCGCACTTGGCAAAACCAAACCTGTCACCTTGACTGAGTTTTATGCGAGTCTTATCAGCTTCTTCGGTATTGCTTCCGTTGCTGTGATCATCGGTGTGCTGAATCGGTTCTTTGTTAGCCACTGGGTCTTCCGTTGGCGCACCGCGATGAATAATTATTACATGGATCATTGGCCAGCGCTTCGGAGTGTTGAAGGCGCTGCGCAGCGTGTTCAGGAAGATACGATGCGCTTTGCCTCAAACACCGAAGATTTAGGTGTGAGCTTTATCAGCTCTGTCATGACATTAATTGCGTTCCTGCCTGTGTTATTACGACTTTCAGCCGATGTGACTGAGTTGCCATTCGTGGGGCACATTCCCAATGCGTTGGTTATTGTAGCTTTGCTTTGGGCGGCCTTTGGTACAGCCTTTTTGGCACTGATCGGTGTTAAGCTTCCAGGTCTTCAATTCCGTAACCAAAAGGTTGAAGCAGCACTTCGCAAGGAACTGGTCTACGGTGAAGACTATGCTGATCGAGCGCTTCCTCCCAATATGATGGAATTGTTTCAAGATGTGCGCAAAAATTATTTCAGGCTCTATTTCAATTATATGTATTTCAATGTGGGCCGGATTTTCTATCTGCAAACCGACAATATATTCCCCTATATCGTTTTGGCGCCAACCATTGTTGCTGGCAAAATCACGCTCGGTGCCATGAACCAAATCCTCAACGCGTTTGATCAGGTACGTGGTTCATTCCAATATCTGGTGAACTCATGGACGGACATTGTTGAACTGATGTCAATCTTCAAACGTCTGCGCGCTTTCGAAGCGATGATCGCGGGCGAGCCCATGCCGTTGATTGAAGCAAGTAGTTTAACAAGATAGAGGGGGCTAATGCCCCCCGCGCTTTACGGTCTCAATTGTTGCCGCCATAAAATGCGTCATTGCGTGACATGCCAATATCTTTGAGCAGGTGATCATTCAGGCCAAGCAGAACCGAGCGCGTGTTCGACGCAGAGCGATAGCTGTTGATACCTTTGATCGCACGGTTCAAGAAATTGGACGATAGTTTAGAAGCAATAGTATTAGACATGATTTGTTTTCCTCTATGGGTTGGTTTCAATGAGGGCTGTCTAGCGGGCAATTCTTGAAACTGGCCTGAATGCCAAGTTCATACTCGGTTCATCAAGTTCCAGTTTGAAACGAACATGCGGGAGCTACGCGAGATAAGTCGAGCGTCTGTCATTCTGGTTTGGATTGTTTTTTTGCTGTCACACCGTGTGTGAAGGAATGGTGGGAGATGAGAGACTCGAACTCCCGACATCTTCGGTGTAAACGAAGCGCTCTACCAACTGAGCTAATCTCCCGAACTCGCGTTTCGGTTTGGGCTAGATAGCTAGAGTTTGCAGCGATTGCAAGTGTGGTTTTTGGGAAAGTGGTTTGATTGTTTGCAACTGAACCTAACCCCCATATTCCGTCATGCCGGCGCAGGCTGGCATCCAGCTTTCTTTTGAAACCTATTGATCGTTGCTAGCTGGGCCCCAGCCTGCGCTGGGATGACGGTGGAAAACAAAACCGCCTGTTTACGGCCCATCTAACAAAAAACCCTGCGGCACTTACTGAGGGTGCGCGCAGGGTCGATTTGATTTTGAAGCTCAAAAAATTGCGCTGGGTGGTGTTTGCTCCCTTGAAAGACCTTCAACTCAAACGCCACTACAGACCCTGTCGCCGTAGACATAGATTGTGCGATTGCGAAGCAGATTCGCAACAGAATTCGGTTGTGCGTGGCTGTTGAATTGGCTTAATTTGATAAAAATGGATTTCATGCCCGATAGCGCCACCCTGCTCGCTTATTCCGCAGCCTCGATCGCACTGTTCATCACGCCGGGGCCGGATATGAGCCTGTTTCTAGCGCGCACCATTGCCTCGGGCCGCAGGGCTGGCATTGCCTCAGTGTTCGGGGCCAATTTGGGCTGTGTCATCCACACATTTTTGGCAGCTTTTGGCATTTCGGCACTGGTGGCGGCATCCCATACCGGGTTTTTAATTTTAAAAATCGTTGGCGCTGGCTATTTGTTGTGGCTGGCGGTCGATGCCATTCGCAATGGTTCGTCACTCAATGTGGGAACGGTTGAACAGAAATCGGTTTCAACGCTTTCAAGTTTTCTGATGGGCGTCTCGGTCAACCTCACCAACCCCAAAGTGGTGCTGTTTTTCATCACCTTCCTGCCGCAATTCGTCTCGGCTTCCGATCCGCATGTGACGCAGAAAATGCTGTTTCTGGGCATCTATTTTGTGGTGATCAACATTCCGCTTTCAATTGTGATGATCTGGGGGGCGGAAAAATTGGTGCTGTGGCTGAAAAGTCGCCCGCGTGTCTTGCGCGGCATTGATTTCACATTCGCCGGGGTGTTTGCGTTTTTCGCAGTGAAGATCGCGCTCACGCAGGGAAGAGCTTGAATATCTCATCCCTCCCCTAAAGCAGGGGAGGGATAATCTTCGTTAATGCGCTCTCGCACCCTCGCCTGCACGGTCGGCAGCAGCGCGGGCAGCGGCTGCGGCTTCTTCGGCCACCTCGTCCCACACAATGGCTTCAGGTTGACGCACAAGGGCGTGCTTCAACACATCATCCATCATGGCCACGGGGATAATTTCCATGCCGTTCTTCACGGAGTCTGGAATATCGGCCAAGTCTTTTACATTCTCCTCGGGGATCATCACAGTCTTGATGCCCCCGCGCAGTGCTGCGAGCAGCTTTTCCTTGAGGCCACCGATGGGCAACACGCGCCCACGCAGCGTGATCTCGCCAGTCATGGCCACATCCTTGCGCACCGGAATGCCGGTCATCACCGAAACAATGGCGGTGACCATGGCGATGCCTGCTGATGGGCCATCCTTGGGCGTTGCACCTTCGGGCACATGCACGTGAATGTCCTTCTTATCAAACACTGGCGGCTTTACGCCAATGGCTGGTGCGCGGCTGCGAACGTAAGACGAGGCGGCAGAGATCGACTCTTTCATCACGTCTTTCAAATTGCCCGTCACTGTCATCTTGCCACGGCCCGGCATCATCAAGGCTTCAATGGTGAGCAACTCGCCCCCCACTTCCGTCCATGCCAATCCGGTGACCACGCCAACTTGATCAATACCATCAACTTCACCATGCTTGTATTTCTGCACGCCGAGATATTGCTTGGCCAATTCAGCATCAACCCTGATCTTCTTTTTCTTGTTGAGCATCAGGTCCTTCACGGCCTTGCGCGCAAGTGTGTTGGTTTCACGCTCCAAGCTGCGCACCCCAGCTTCGCGGGTGTAATTCTCAATCACCACCTTGATTGCCTCGGGCGTGATCTCAAATTCCTTCTTGTCCAGCCCGTGGTTTTCCATGGCCTTGGGCACAAGATGGCGCTTGGCGATTTCAGCCTTTTCTTCTTCGGTGTAACCAGCAAGGCGGATAATTTCCATGCGGTCGAGCAAAGCAGGCGGAATGTTCAGCGTGTTCGATGTGGTCACAAACATCACGTTCGACAAATCATATTCCACCTCAAGATAGTGGTCCATGAATGTGCCGTTTTGTTCGGGATCCAACACTTCAAGCAAAGCTGCCGAAGGATCACCACGGAAATCCATGCCCATCTTGTCGATTTCATCGAGCAAGAACAGCGGATTGGATTTTTTGGCCTTCTTCATCGATTGGATGATCTTGCCGGGCATCGAGCCAATGTAAGTGCGCCTATGACCACGGATTTCAGATTCGTCACGAACCCCACCTAAGGACATGCGTACAAATTCACGGCCCGTTGCTTTGGCAATGGATTTGCCAAGCGAAGTCTTGCCTACACCTGGAGGGCCGACCAAACACAGAATTGGTCCGCGCATTTTATTGGTGCGGCTTTGCACAGCGAGATATTCGACAATCCGGTCTTTGACTTTTTCCAAGCCAAAGTGATCCTGATCGAGAACGCCTTGCGCGAAGGCAAGATCGGTTTTCACCTTGCTTTTGTTGTTCCAAGGAATGTTCAAAAGCCAGTCAAGATAATTGCGCACCACGGTGGCTTCCGCCGACATGGGGCTCATCTGGCGCAGCTTCTTGATTTCAGCATCAGCGCGTTCGCGGGCTTCCTTCGAGAATTTTGTTTTCTCGATGCGGGCTTCCAGTTCGCCGATCTCATCTTTCTCGCCTTCGCCATCGCCCAATTCTTTTTGAATGGCCTTCATCTGCTCATTCAAATAATATTCGCGCTGGGTCTTTTCCATCTGACGCTTCACACGGCTGCGGATGCGCTTTTCAACTTGCAGAACCGAGATTTCGCCTTCCATAAGCCCAAAGCATTTTTCAAACCGCTCTTCGATCGATTGGGTTTCGAGCAGCGCCTGCTTGTCTTGAATCTTCACCGCCAGATGCGCCGCAATCGTATCGGCTAATTTGGCGTGATCGGTGATCTGGCCAAGTGTTGCCAAAACTTCCTGCGGCACTTTCTTGTTCAGCTTCACATATGATTCAAATTGCGTCACAGCCGTGCGGGCCAAAGCATCGGCATCAGCATCACCTTTGGTGATGTTGGGC
>JAYVXY010000174.1:0-14827 GCA_043784785.1 Aestuariivirga sp.
CCGGACGTTGTGCCCGTTCCGCCAACGCTGGTCACCGTGCCTTGCGGAGTGGCAACATCACCGGAACCGAGCAATGTTGAACCATTGACGGTCTTTAGCGTGGTGCCGCTTACAAGCGCCGGTTGCGCGCCAATGGTATTCGTGCTGATCGTGACCGGAGCGGACCCGTTGAACGTTGCACCCGATGCTGCACCCGAACCGCTATTGTTGACGGTGACCGAGTTAGCGACCGATGCGGCTTGACCGTTGGTGTTGTTCGTGCCGCCATTGGCAACCGGCAAGACACCTTTGACTTGCGTTTGTAAGTTGGTTTGCGACTGCGGAATTGCTGGTTGCGCAGCGAACGTCAAAGCGGCGATCAGGGTAATGGTGCGGGCGAAGGTGTTTCGGATCATTGCAAAAATCCTCAAATCGGATAGGCGACGATAACGTCACCATTTGCGGGATTGAAATATGTTGACGCGGCGATTATGATATTACCGCCGCTGAAACTGATATTCGCGGGCGGAATCAAATTGCTATTCAAAAATGCAATCGCTCGCGTTCCGGTGAATGCAAATATCTGTTGACCGCCGGTCACAACCGTAAATAAAACAGGTGTTCCGATCGCGCTACCGGATGAACCCGCGCCGGGTGGCCCAACAATCGCCGCAATGCTTAAAGCATTCAACGGCGCATCGGCAATCCAACCGATTTTGCGCAAACCAACAAATGGCACAATTACGCCAGTCGGATCAGGATACGTGATGGTTGCAGGTGCGATTGTCGGCAATACCGTTGACGGTTCGCTTATAACCAACAGCGCCGGATCAATGACAAAAGCCGCACCCTGCCCGTCAACAATCTTCAAATCTAAGCCGTATGATCGCGCAGCCATCGCAGCACATGCGCCAGCGTCAAGTGATAGCGTCCAACCTTGACCAATCGCACCCGCCGCCGCTCGATATTGCGGGAAAAACCGTACCGCCGTTGCAGTCGGGTCGATATGTTGCGTTCCATTCGCCCACAAACGAGCATAGGCGGTCACCAACGGTGCCGCCGCACTACTTGCACCATCGTCAAGCAAAGCGATTGTAATCGTTTCGCCCCGTTGGCGGTTGTATGTGATCGGCGGCACCGTTGATTCCCCTGATTAACGATCAATCGACAATGGTGATTTCACTCTTACCGGCAGCTTGTGCGGCCTTCGACTGTTCCATTGGTGACATTGCTTCAAATTCACTTCGTTTGATTTGCCGTGAACCACCGCGATTACCACCATTGCCGTTATTGCCGCTCCCGCTATTGCCGTTCGCGCGCAAGATGGTGTCTTTGTGAGCGTAGTTTTCAACGAGAATTTCAAAAGCTTCGTCAACGTCCGCAATTTCGCCCATTTTCTTTTTGCTGTAAATCTTGTTGCCATCCGGGCCGTAAGGGACGGGCTTACCGTCTTCGATCTTGAAGTTGCGACCAAACGTTGCTTCGAACATTTCACGCGGCACTGCGATGCGATTGGCGATGAATTCCGAACGTGAAAACGCGCGGTCAAGCGTAAGACCATCGATTTTGCCGTTCGCATCCTGAAGCGCTTGCTGCGCTGCGGTCAACTGGCCTTGGTACTGCGAACCGACTTCGGCGCGAACCTTATCCACTTCACCCGCGTCGATCAATTGCTTGGCGTCAAGCTTACCGACTGTTTCAATCGCCTTGCGCGCCGCTTCAGGGTCAAGACCTTCAAAGACCTTCAGCGATGCTTCGGCCTTTTCGGCGCGCTCGCGATGGCCCTTGGCTTCACCGTTCAAGCGGCTGATCGTGCCACCTTCAACGGTTTGTTCGATGCCGCTCGCGTTGATATAGATCGGGTTACCACTCGCATCGGTTGCGATCTTGTCACCGTCCATTTTCCAACCCGACCCACTATCGAACGCCAGTGCCAGCATCGAAGTTGACAGCGCGAGTTTCATCCTGATATTCATTGTCGGTCATCCTACCGTTGCACCGCTGATCATCCGATCAAGCGGCAATATTACGCGGTCACAACCGCCGCGCGCGGCTATTCTTACATTCACTCGGCTTCAGGGTCCATAGGTGCGGGCGGGTTTGCCGGATCACCGGGATTAGACGGGGGATCATCGTTCAATCCGGTGTCTTGCCCATCACCGGGCAATTCTTCAAGCAAACGCGCTTCCTCTGTTTCGGCGTCAAATTCCGGTGACAAAATTCCACGGCGGCGCATTTCTTCCCAATAGGTTTCTTGCGAGATATCCGCTTGCGCACCGTTGGATGGATAACGCATTCCCTGAAGCGCTTCAACGTCTTTACCATCGGTGAAATCATCAAATTCGGTAAATACGCTAACCGATGGTTGAAATTGATCCTGTGTGATATTCAACCACAAGCATGTAACAACCATCGCATTTTCAAGAGCATCTTTCAAACCGAGCGCCCAAGTTTTAACTGCACTATTGGATTTGCCAGCGGCAACGCTTGTGCTGATCACCGTCAACCCGGCTTGCGAAGTCAACGGTTGCTTACCCAATTCACGCAATTGCTCGATTGTATGTTTGATATCTTCGGCAAGGAATTTAAGCGATTCGGCGGACGGTTCGATATACTCCCATCTGCCGGGCCTACCAGTGCCACCATTGACCGGCGGCGCATACAAGACACGGTTCGGCCCAATCGCCACTCGCTTGACCGTTGTGCCGTCCGCCATCATCGCAGGCTTGACACCGCTTGCCGAGAGCATTGGATAGCCGGTCAACGTCTTGGCGAATTTCAGCGCGCTTTCATTTTGATAAAGATCAATTTGAAGATCGGCAGCATCTTTGAGCGAGGGGAACAACCGGAACGTGCGACCATCGCGCCGCCCTGTCATAAATGGCACAAGCGGAATGACATCGATCGTAACCGCGCCTTCACTCTCCAAAACGAATTGAGATTGCGTTAACGGGTCTTTTATGTCGGTCTTAACATACACGGACCACGTAACATTTCCCGCACCATCACGTTGAAAAATTCGCACATGATCAGGGTCACCGGGTTCGTAAATTTTGATGAACGTCAACGTTTCCTTGCCGTTGATGATCGTCACGCGAGCGTCCAAGACGTTGCGCGCCAAAACATGCGACCAATACGGGCGAATACCTGCGGCTTTTTCGTCGGCTTTGGTGCGTATCGTTCCATCCGATTGCGAGAAATCAACAAATATCCAATGAATCGCATTTGCAATACCATTGAAAAATATGTTACTGGCAAATGTGGTTAGATTGTTACTCGCACCGTCAACATCTTCGATGAATTCTTCCAAATCGGGTGGAATAACCGTATTTTCATCCGCGACAAGCGTGCATTCTTCCTGAAATGGCTTGGCGGACAGGCTGTCAACGATATCACGGAATACGTTGGTAACTTTGGTGAGTTTCAAACGGAAATTATATTCATTACCGGCTTCATCGATGAAACGCGGTAAATACTTTGTTCCGGCAGCGCGAAAACCATCAATGCCATCAATAATCGTTTCAACTTTATCCCAATAATCAACCATCATCGCGTTGTCTTTGGCACGCATCAGCATCGGGTCACCGGATGAACCGCCCGCACCCTGCACTTGGGTACGATGCGCCCGCACTTCGTCAATATCAGCCGGTGTAGGCTGATAGCCGGGCTGCGATGCGAACCCGCGTGCGAATTTCATCCTGAATAACTCCCGACAATCGGTATCCCGCCCTGATCCGGAACCGGGAAAAATGCCTGTATAATCGCATCCGCAAGGTTTGGCGAGCGGGTTCCGGGCGGTTTTTTCTCGATTATCATACGCAAATCCGTTGCGCGCCCAATTGTGGGTTGTGCCAACTCTTTCATCACCGTTGCGAGCATCGGCATCGATGAATCTAGCGAGATTAATTCATCTGGTTGATATTCAACGCCAGTGGTCAACGCACGCCATGTTTTATAGAACCGCGTCCTGATCGACCACCAAGCTTGCGCTTTCATGTTGCCGAAAAAATCACGGTTCAACGCTGAATCTTCATCGTTGGGCACGATATACTCGTATGGGTTAATCACACCCGCACCAGCGTTCCAAGGGATCAAATCAAAATCGTTGCGACTGATAATCCGATCATCGATCAACCGATTGAATTCGGTTTTAACACCCGCTCCAACGCCGATGCAGTCATACTGCACCTTGATACCTTTGAACCGCTCCAAAGCCGCTACGGTGCGCCGCGTGGTCACCCCTTGGTCACGTTCACCCCATTCGTCCACATAGCGCAGAATAACCCATTGGCGGAGCGCTAGGGCGTTGCGGTCAACACCTTCATCGGCAACGTCAAGACCAGCCATCCAAATATTCGGCGGTGGAATGCGAAGGCATGGAATTTTCAAATGTGCATCAACCGCCGCTTGAATCCATTCGTAATCGATGATCGTATTTTGGACGGCTGCGGAATAGTTGCGATCGACCTCTTGCGCGAAAATATGCTGCAAGCCTTCGCGTTCGGCCTTCGCCTTGCGTTGATCATACCACGCTTGATCCTTTTCAGGATGATCACGCCAATCGAACACGAAAACATGCGTATAACCGTGTTCGATCTTGACACCCGGTGACCAGTCAACACCCGCTTCGCGGCGACGATGGAACGCATTACCAAGACCGTTGACCGATGAAATATCAACGCGAATATTGGTATTATCACCTAGTGATGCTTCAATCTTGTCCGGGCGTTCAATATGTGCGGCTTCATCAACACCGTACATGGTCTTACGACCACCACGCCCGATATTATCGCCACTCTCACCGGTTATCGTCGCGCCATTGGTAGGGTTGATCAATTTCATGTGGGTGGCATGATCACGCCAACGGAAACCATCAGGCAACCAAATATCGGGCAACCGACGAAGCAACAATCTCATCTTTTCAAATATGCTATCAGGGTCACCGATTTTATCGACTAATTCTTGTTTGCGGGAACCCCAACCAAACGCAAAACCCTCGATATAAAGAAAACACCAAATAGCATAAGCGCACACCAACCAAGTAGCACCAACATCGCGACATTTTTCAACAAGACCGTTCTCGTTATCATGGCGCAATTCCTCTAAGAATTGAATGAACAATTCTTGACGTTGAAAAAATACGAACGGCATCCACTTTTGCGATTGTTTGCGCGGATTATATGTATCCATCCAATGTTGAATGAATTCACCCGGACGGGTCGCATAGTAGGCGCGAGCCGATGCAAGAGCGTCGGGATTATCGCGCAATGTTGAAAGCGTCTTGATCCGCCAAGCGTAAACCGCGCGATAATCAGGTGGCCACTCGGCATGTGTGAGCGCGCGCGGTTTCCACGGTTCAAGCGTTGCGTTGATCGGTGTGCACGGCTGAAATAGATCGGCGTTGGTGACTAGCATTATTCCACCTTATCCCATCGCACATGATAATCACTGTGAATTGCCATTGTCGCACGCGCCAAATATAGCATGTTTCGTTCGTCCGATTTGGTGTGATATCCGGTTTCACATTCACCGTTATCGGTCACGATTGCAAAAACAACCGCAGACGGTTGATTCAACGGATCATCACCGCACAATCGATCATAAACCGCCGCGATCGTATCGAGAAATTGTTGCTTGGTCGCATCAATGCGAGCGTTGCCAATCCGGGCGATGTTATCGGTCATTGTTCATCAACCATGCGCGCACCAATCGGCCCGTTGGAGTGACGACACAAGGCGCAGTTGGCCCCATGCCGTCAAATCCATCTTTCAAGCCACGAACAAGCGTCTTACCCTTTAGAGCGCTGATCACCGGCCATTGAAAGCCGGTGTGACCCGGCACGAACGATCGATTGACCGGCAATCCCATAAGCGCCCGACTTTGGCCCGGTGTTAACTCCCGCGCGATCTGTTCAATACGATCAGTCATTGATCATAGCCGCATATAAATCGCCCGCCGCTTCAACCGACATATGCGACGGCAAACGCGGCGCTTCGGTGACGTTGCGCGCTTGTTCCATGCGCCAGAACGGGTTGTCCGGGTTCAGCATTCCCATATAATCCCCAAGCATCTTCAGCGCGGCCTGTTTGTCATATAGCACCACTTCAACTTTCTTGCGGGTCGGGCGTGAAAATCCATCACCATTCTGATCGATTTTGTAAGCCTTCACCGCACTCATTTGTTCGGGTGTGCATTTGGCGAAATCGAAATACCGTTCACCCATCGCGTCGGTTTCCTGATAATCGTCAATGTTGCTGAACGCCATCGCCATCAACTCTTTGATCACGCGATGAACGCTCAATTCGGAATCAGCGGCAATTTGGTTGATACGTTCAGCAATGGCGGCGCGGACAACCGCGTTATCGAGCATTCCTCGCGAAGCTTCGTATTCCGCTTCGCTGATCGGGCGATGAAGCGTCAACGATATGCGTTCGTGGCGTCGAGTGGCTTCACGCTCTGCGTTCGTCACATATGCGTCAACATACGCCTTTTGAGCGGGCGCAAGTTGACGGTAGGCGCTGGCAAAGCTGATCGCGTTCATGGTTGCTCGCATATGCCATATATTTTGCGCGTCGGTCAAATTATCTCATTTTAGCGCTTGACCATCGCAACGACCAACGATAAGACCAGTTCAACAGCAACGAACGGAATCGACCGATGACCGACTTGACCAACATCAACACCGCAACCCTTCACCTCACCAGCGGGCGCGATGGTGGATCAAGCCGCTACGAATATCACATTTCCGCAATGGAAATCGTTGCAACCCGTCACTTCAACGATGGTGAAGCAATGCCGGTGACCGTTGAACGCGGTGAACACTTCAAGACCGCCAGCGCCGCCAAGCGCGCCGGTATCAAGGCGCTGCAAGCGTTGGGTGCATGACCATCGGCTATTACGTCACCGTCAAACGCGACAATCGGACGGGTTGGTTATACGGCCCGTTCGCTGATCATGGCGTTGCGTTGTTGATGGTTGATATAACGCGGCGCTTGGCTTGCCAACTTGATCCGTGGTGTGATTTTGATGCGTTTGGAACATCATCGATAACCAGTGACCGAGCGTTGCCGTTTGGTAAGCTGAACGATCACTTCGGGAGACTTGAACCATGATCACCGGGCGCATCGCACAGGCGCTCCTAGGCGCGCGTAGCACGCGGCAAACGGCTGTCCGGGTGTGGTTGTCGCCAACCGATCACCGGGCGCTTTGTGGGGAGTTTGAGAGGCAGTCAGGTGTGCCGGTTCGCTCGATAAATTCCGTCGCCGATAATTTGCCGGTGAGCGAAGATAAATTTAACCAACCGTCGCGCGTTATTTTGGCGGATGGACGCTGCATTAAAATTGGCTGATTTTGCTATACATCGAATTAACTATGGTTATCAAGTGTGCCGGGCCTACTCTACTAGCCACTATTACTAGGTTAATATCTACATATTCCTATACTAATATTAATAATATAAACAAGTAATAATTCCCACTACCTATAGGAAATTACACTTGATAAGGATAGTTAATATCATTCATACCGCCAAATCACCAACGGAGCAAATTTTATAAATCTCAAATCACCGATCGAGCAAATTTTTTATTTTCGCAAATCAGCCAACGCGCCACCCTATCAGAAACCCCTTGACAACGCCCCAAATTGAAAATATCTCACAATGACACATATCAAACAAGGTGACCCGTCAATGACATTTTTGCCGCAACCGCACGAACAATGCTTTTGGCTCCCGACGATCACCGGCGGCGGTGAATTGTGGGCGGTCTATCAGGTGATAGTGCGATGGAACGATGACCCGGCGATTTTGCCCGAAACCATTTTCATCGATTGCTGCAAATTGAACGCAATTTTTGGTTTTGCGAGAGCGCAACAGAATACCGATTTTCTTGCAATCGCCCGAAGCGGCATCGGTTGCGCGTTGAACATTCTTCACATTACTGAAGATAAAAACGAGGCGAACCGGGAAACTTTCAAACTGGTCAAACAGTTGAATCCGCGATGCAATTTGCGTGGCTATAATCTGGCAGGTAACACCGGACGCCCGATAATGTGCAGCAACGGTCAAACCTACGCGAACCAATCCGAAGCCGCATTGTCCCTAGGATTGTCGCAAGGCGCGATCAGCCGCCACATGAAAGGCGAGTTGAAACACGTCAAACATTTCCGCTTTGAATACGTCATTGCAGCCGATGCGGTGAACAGATGACCGTCGCCGACCAGTCCGCATTTGATCAATGGTTCAAGGATAACCCCAGACCATGCAACGGTAATCGCAAAGTTGACTCCAAACAAGCGCGTGACATTGTGATCATCCGATTGAACGGCGGCACATACAAAGAGTGCGCCAAAATCGCCAACGTAAACGCTACTAACGCTGAACAGTGGTTCAAACGTTTACCGGATTATCTGAAGGGAATTACACCATGATACCGATCATCACCATATCCATGTGGATAATGTGCGCCGTCATGGGGCCGATTTTCCTGCCCGGCGCGCTGTTGGGCACAGTGTTGTGGGCCGTCCGCTCCAACCGCCCACGCAAGCCGCCACAGCCGCCCTATGGCGCGAACGGCTGGCAACCCGCACCACATTGGGGAACCGATCAGAACGGCAAACCGTGCAAGATCGCACCAACGATAAACATCGGTGACAAGGTGAGTTGGCCAGACGGTCGAATTATGGTTGTAACAGGTATAGCCGGACCATCGAAATACGAAATTACCGATGAAATATAACACTTGACCATTTGAACGATCAACGCTAGATCGAATGAACCGTCCAGTAAGGAACCCGTCCAATGACCATTTCAATCGACCTATCAACCCTGCTATCGTTCAAGCCATGTGATGCAGACACCCGAACCGCGCTATTCACCGATCGCAAAACCATCACCGTTGCACAAGCGATTGACGCGCGTGTATCAGTCGCCAATATCCTTTGGGTTGTCGCGCATATGGGCCACACCACCGAATGCGTGAAATTCGCGCTGGCATGTTCGCGCCGGGTTGAACATCTGAACACCGACCCGCGCGTCAAAGCCGCAAATGATGTATGTGAAGCGTGGTTGAATAATCCAACCGATACCGCCCGTGCCGCCTATGCCGCCGCCGATGCCGCCCGTGCCGCCTATGCCGCCTATGCCGCCGCCCGTGCCGCCGATGCCGCCGATGCCGCCCTTGCCGCCTATGCCGCCGCCCGTGCCGCCGAGAAATTAGAACAAATCAAAATCTTATTGGAGTTGTTCAAATGACCGGATATACAGCTTGGGATATTTTCGCATTGATCATTTGCCCGCTGATCGTTATTGGGTGCCTGATAGGCATTGCATGTATCGCCGGTAAGATGTTCATCGAATCGCGCGTTGGTCAATATGGCACAATTGGCGATTTGATCCGTGCGCTAAGGAACCGCCCATGATGTACCGTTTGCGTCTAGTGCATGCCATATGCCAAGCCAAGGCGGTTTGCGCGGCCTATCGAGCGTTGCGCCTTGGCCACCCGTCCGCATTGGTGTAAGTCAGTCACGCACCGCCTCACACCTTGGAGCAACCAACCATGACCACAAGCCCCGCCGCAACCGCCATGCTCGCCAGCATGGTCGGTCAATCGTTCATCACCACAACCGATCATGGCACTGCGCAAGAATTGATCGATCACGGTTGGGCCGAGTTGACAAACGTGACCGGCCTGCCCGATGGCGAGATTGCTATCAATTTCACCATTGAAGGATATTCGATCAATGCGCGATCGCCGGAGAGTGTTGACGTTGAACCAACGAGCGGCATTGCACCGCTTGACCTTGGCACCGCTGAACCGATCGATGATAAGAGCGGTGACAGCGCAAGCGCTGGTTGATCGCGGATATGCCCGGTTTGATGGTGTGTTGACCGAATTGACCAGCGCCGGGTTGGAATGGTTGAACGATCAGGAAAACCCGGCCACCGTATCAACCGCTCGATAATTTAGCCGCTTCGTATTAATTTGCGAAGCGGCTATTTTTTCGTTTGATAACCATCGCAACGACCATTAGACGGGTAATCAGACGCAAACGAACGGAACCAACCATGACGACCGACCGCACCGATGACCAGATTGAAGCACTTTCGGATGGCATGTTGGTTTTTGAATTGACCGGTGATCCGTCCTATCTCACCGATAATGAAATCCTTGCTGAATTGCTCGCAGAGTGAGCGCCAGCAACCAAGACCTGTTCGTGCCGCCACTCCCGCACCATTGCGGGAGTTGGATCATAACGAGCAAGGCAACGGGCGAAGCGGTAATTGAGATATTTTCGCGCCAGATTGTCGAAAAGATCAACACTGAAAAATATACGGTTCAAACCGCATTAGCATATTTGGTTGAATTGAACAACAGGATGATTTGCGATGATCAACGAACCGATTGTTGGCGATTGCCGCGAAAAGCTTGAAACGCAATTGCGCGTTGCTGATGAATATTTACTGACCTGTCCGAAATGGGCTAGGGATCGTGCCCGGCGTCAACGCAACGCCTTGAACGCGGCGTGCAACGCGCTTTTCCGCTTTAGCAGGGTCTAGCCGACCACAGACATTCGGCCCGGCGGCGCTTTGCGTTTGCCGGGCCGATGGTGTTCGTGGTAATGGTCCGCGCGGCAAATAAGGATGATGACCAATGTTACTGTTCGTAAGGGTCTATCTTTTTAGCCGGTTCAACGGTCACAGTCACAAAGGCGCAATAATCATGGCACTTTTCGCAAAGACCAACGCGGCAATTTCTGCGTTGAACAATTCGGTCGATCAGTTGGCGTCCGCCGTCGCATCGCACGCAAGCGACGTTAACGCGTCGGACGCTTCCACCGCTGGCCAGCTTGGCGCGATCATGGGCAAGGTCGATGCTGCCAAGACGGCGCTCGATGGCACGGCAACCCCGCCCGCCGCACAAGCCCCGGCCGATCCGAACGCACCGGCATAACCGATCACCCGCCAGGCTTAACCACCGGGCGGGTTTTCCATTTCGATAACCCCGCCAAGTTCACCACGCGGCACAACGCCAGCGTCCGCCACCACTTCAGGTGACAGGACGCCAAGGTTGAACACCGGGTGCGCTCGCATACCGACGATCCCAAGACGCAGCACACCGCCCGCCGCAAGCGCGCAAATTTCATCATGCGACAGCTTGAAAACGCTATACATCACCGGCAACCCGGTAAGCGTATCAACCGCATCATGAATGAAGATTTCAAGGCATGGCCCGTCTAGCGCTTCATCCCAACCGGCGGGTTTGCCGATCGTGCGCGAACCTTGGAAATCACAAACTTGCATTTTGATGGCTCCACATGCGACCCGTAGCGGTTAGATAATATTGCAAATCTAATTCGCAACATAACCATCGCCTACCGAGCAATTCAGCGGCAATTGCAGTTGAACCAGAACCGGCAAACGGATCAAAAACAAGTTCATCCAGTTGTGTCGAATTTTCGATATAGTATTGCATCAACTCGATTGGTTTTTGTGTAGGGTGCAACTTATTGCGTATATTGTCGAATTTAATGATTTGTTTTGAGTTTGGATTATTTACCGTCTTGGCTGGTTTTTTATATAGAAAAACGGTCAATTCCATATTTTTCATATACCAACGATTAGGATTTGCGTTGTTCTTTTCCCAAATCAGCAAGTTGTGAAATCCAAACCCGACACGATCGGCTTGATTGAGTAATTCACGCAAATTTATATTGTTGGTCATCACATAGCAATGTGAACCAGATTTGAGAATACGGAAAAATTCTGGCAAATAATCTGAAATCTTACAATCGTTATGTTTGAAGATCGAACCATCTTGCGATTTGGTTTCATTGGAAAACATTTGAAATCGACCAAGCCGCTTAGAGTGTTCAATCCCGCCGCTGATCGTTTTATAAGGTGGATCAGTTAGAATGCAATCAACGCTATCGTTCGGCATTGATCGCATTAGCGCCAAGGCATCACCTAGCAGGAATTGCCCGTTACCGATCAGCATAACTACTCCCAACCCTGCCAGCGACCATAAGCCGCAACATCACCAACCGCGCCGTAATGATACAGATACGATCGGCTATCTTTATCCTCTTGGAAATATGGACGCAACGCCCGTCCACTTGCCACATAGCCGAGCGCTTCCAAGACGGTGCCGATCACTTGCGGCGATGGCGACCGAGCAACCGCGCCGGTAATCTTCACCCGGTTGATTGCCGCAACGGTGGAAACCCAACCACCACGGAACCCCGGCAACTGATCTTCGATCGCTTCAATTATCACCCGTTCGATTGGCGAACGTGACAAAATAACCGCTTCGTCCGTGCTGCTAGTGATTGGCGCACGCATCGGAATAGCACCGCGTTCGATCGGATAATTCAGAAAATAATCGGTAACAATCGCCGCACCATCACCGTCCATCCAACGATATAACCAGTTAAAATATCGATCATCAAACCCCGCTTTTATCAAATCTTCGGCGGTTTGGAAAACACTGAACATCAACGCAAAGCGCCGACCGTTCTTGTTGATGGGGATGGCGTTTTTCCAATTGGTAAAAAACATCCAATTGGAAAAATTATCTTCTAGTTCTTGGTCAACGCCCTTGGATTGAATTTCAATGACGTGTTCAGATATCATCGGTTTTAACACTTCGATCAAGTCAAGCCGATCGTCAACTTTGATTTCATCGGCCAGAATGAATAGTTTGCTACGCATCCAAGCGTTAAATTGTGATCCACTGTTGGTCAATTCTTTGGCGTTTGGGAAATATATATACGGGCGGGCAATCGCATGTATCATCAATCGTTTGAGCAAACCCTTACCGGTGCCTTCCCCCGATTGGATAACGGGTGCCCACGGTATTTTATGACCCGGAAAACGAATGTTGTGAGCGATGAAATCAAACAGAATTTGCTGATCACTCTTCGATGGTAACATGGCTTTGATATGGTTGATGAACGGTGACGGGTCACCGGATATGCGCAAAGGGTCAATTCGGCGGTATGTGTTGATCCCCTTGCGCCCTAATTCGTCTGTAACCACGGTGTGATGATCCTTCGCGGGCAAAAACCGCGTATGGTCAACCTTGGGCACCGTCCATAACGTTGACCGGGTTGCAGCGGCCCAAGCTTCATTGGTCATCTTGCCGACGCTATCGACAATGAATTTTTTGCCACCGCGCGCACCGTTAAATTTGCCACTCCCAAGAAATCGACCATCCGGCATTAAAATTTCACCGCGATTGACAACAAACGTGCAACCCTTGAACCACTCGGCTTGCTCGATATGTGTCAAATATTCACCGGAGCAATCGAGCGGCGGCGGTTCGTTGGTTGGCATCGGCGACACAACCACCCCTGCATCACCCGCAACCGCCGCCACAGGCGCGTCATCGGGCGCGACGGGCACCATGACGCTGCGATCGATGCCGCCGAACGTATAGACCGCCTGAAGCGTCGGGACGCGGCGCAAGAGGCTAGGCCAGCCGAGTTCGGTGTTGCGGATGCTATCCCATTGTTTGCGGTTTTCGCCGTGATCGTTCGCAACGTATTGCGCGCACCATTCGGCCCATATATCGAACAATGCTTCAGGTGATGCGAGCGACCAACCGGCTTGTTTGATAGCGCTGGTTATCGCAATCCATTCACCGCGATCTAGGTCATTCGGATCAACCAACGTCAACGATCGGCGCACCCATTCAAGCGACGGCGCGGCAAGTGAAGGGTCACCAAGTTCAAGCCGGACACCAACACCACCGTCAATGATATTGACAGCCTGAAGCGCATATTCCAGCCATTCAACCGGATAGCGCTGATCGGCCCCGGCAAGTTGCCAGCATGTGACAAGTTGCGGTTGTGCCGGGTTTTTAAGGTGGAACGTGCCCGGCAACCGCATGACCCGGCTTGCGTCGATCGTGGTTTTGTCACCGTCAAAAATCTGGCGCAATTTGCGTTGAACGACTTGGAACCGATCGTTGCCGGTGTACGGTTGGACGGGCCAATATACGTGGAACTTTGCGAGACTGGTTTGCACCGCCAATGCTGGCGCAAGTTCCCATTTGGTTGCGGCGGTGTAATTCTGCGATGCGCTCGAATTGTCCAAGTCAACAAAGTGCGCGCGGGCATGTGCGACATTGTTTAGGTGCAACCCCGCACCATCCATCGCGCTAATCGCAGCAAAGATGCCGTAACCTTGTCCGTTATAGTGAACGATCGATGACCAGCATTCGCTTAGCGTTCCCCTGAAGGGAATCGCCGGGATTGCTTTATTGGTGTCATGGATGGCACGAAAGTCAACAATTGCGGTGTTTGGGTCACCGGCAATTGTTGCAATGAACAACCACGATTGGTTAAAATCATGCTCCGACATTAGATTTTACCGGATAGAAATGCATCAATGTCGGATGATCGCCAACGAGGCGGTTTCATGCCCGGTATAGGTTCAACGGGGCATTTGCCCGATTTCAACCATGTGCGTAGTGTCTTGCTATCGACGCCAAGGCGTGATGCGCAATTTTTTCCATTTACGAGCGGCCTGGTTCCCATTGCACCGCTGATAGGCATCGCGAGCGGAACCCGTCAAGTCCCTTAATTTCCCGTTTTGCTCTTGACAGCGGATTAGCGGGTGATATGCCAATCACACATCAAAACGGGATCATATGAAAATGGCAAAAGCGTTTGCAGGTTATCAATCGGAATCCGGCAAAATTCATAAAACCGAGCATGACGCATGGTTGGACGATCTAAGCACGGTGATTGCGGGAAGCGGTTTGATCAACGAACCGACCGCTGCCGGGTTCGTGAAGTATTTAACCAGCACCAATGGCGCAATCGCGGTATTTGCCGATATCGTCGC
>JAYVXY010000175.1:0-4775 GCA_043784785.1 Aestuariivirga sp.
ACAGCGGAAATATTCAACTCAAAACAATCCAGTTATCAGAGGTCAGAGCAATGGAATCGCAACTGCTGATCAAGATCACCCAGCTAACGCTTGGTTGTCGGGTTCATACGAATGAGTAGACCAACTGGGCTGAACTCACATCCAACGCCAGTCTGCAAATAGGTCGGCTGCCTGCAGAACCGATTGTGTGGTACTAAATTGCTGAAGAAGCTGCTTTACCCGTTCCGAAATATAGGGGCTGTCGATTTTCACAATGCCGATGTATTTCAGATTCTCTTTAAGTTTGGATTTGTTGCCTTCATATACCAAAACAATCTGCCCGGCGTGGGGCACCCCTGAGGGATTAAAGGTTAGAAATAGTCCCGACAAAAGTTGCAATTCAATGAGATTGGATGCGTCGATATTTAACGCGCTGATGATATTGAAGTTCCGCCGTTCCCGGCTGACGAATGAAAGCTTGCCTTTCACCTCCATAACGATTCCATCATGTCTGCGAAGTTCAGCGCGCCCATAACGCTTATCCAATTTGACGAGCTGCGATACGCGCGTAAATAACATGACCTCATTGCGTCTCGCGATAAATATAGTGCCGCGAACACAGAATTCTGGTTCGGGAAGCCACGGGCCATAGAAACTATAGACACCCTCAGGTAGGCTGCAATTCTGGCTGGCTGTTAGTGCACCAGAAATTGCAGCACGCGTTATCATTGGCTCATTTATCAAGCCTGTGAGATATTTGGCGTGAGGAGATTCAATTGCGGAACTGTTGCCCCCCTCGAGCGGACGAAAAAACATATCCGGCTCGACGTGAAAATATTTGGAAAACTTCAGCAGAGTAACTTCGGTTGGAAGAGTACCACCCGCAAGATATTTGTTAAATTGCTGTCTGTTGATCTTGAGTTCACGGCAAACATTGGCGATTGATCCGGCAGCGGATGATAGTGCCAGCAAGTTTTCCGAAAATTGCTTGTGAGGCGTAAGTGCCATGACGGCTCCAAACACGATCTTTGAAACAAATTTATGTTTTTGGGATTTGCCAATTGTGCAAACACCCCTCCAACCCGGCCCACCCCCAATACATCACAATGCGCGTAGGTGCATAATTACAAGCTGACCCAACAACACATCGCCGTCAATGATGTTTTGTACAAATCGCGGATCTCATGTCTTATTTTCAGTTCGATGGGGTTAAGTCGTCAAGCGGCTCGATTTGGCCGAAGAACGGAATTATTTCGAATAGTCACCCCAGACACAAAATAATCGAACTCGCGCAGTTGGAGCGCAATTGAAAGCCTTATGTTGCAGTGCAATATAACACTGTAATTGCGAAGAATCATGATTTTCATCACCTTCGCCGCTGTTACACCAACATACTCAAGAGTTGAATTTGAAAAAAGAAAACAATTTTACGGATCGCACGAGCATTTATTCTGATCAAACTGAAGACAAAGAGCAAAATCGAAAACTTAGGGCACTGGTAATCGCGACGACGTGCTTACAAAAATCCAATATCGAACGCGATGAGGCCATTGCAGAACTACACAAGACATTATTGGTTACCTGCGGCGGTTCGATTCAGGTTGCACATAATATTTTGATGGATGCCTTTAACTGTAAGCTCCGGCAGATTTTGAAGGATGCTGAATCCAAACATACGACAATCCGGTGCGCCAACACGATTTTGCAGGCCATGAACTTCATTCGCGGTTTGTGAAGCTGTGGCTCGGCCCAGTTCGTTAATGGATGCCGCCGCCAACGTCGCACCCTTGAACTTGTGATAGACAGGTTTTTATTTGCTCTCTAACTTCCCGTTCATGCAAGGCACCTTCCACATTTGGATCAAGGCCGTCCGGCGCTACAGTGCGCTGGCGCTTGTGCTTGCCTTGTTGGTACCAACGCTGGTTGCAGCCTTACCCACTCCTGCGTTCAGTGCTGAACAACAATTGCTTGCTGATCTTGGCCAGAATATTTGCGGCCATGGCCAATCGGGTGATCAGGACAAGGGGTTACCTGCCGATCACAGCCAATGTTGTGTGCTTTGCGGCATGTCACACCATGTATTTGTTCCGCAAAGCTCCGTCGTCGTTGCTGAGCCTCAGTTGGTTGTTGCAACTTTCAGCTCTACTCCAATTATCATCGCCCTATTGCACGCCCCACCAGACATGCGGGCCACAGCCCCGCGCGGGCCACCAGCCGTTTGAACTCCAATTTATTTGATTGAACCGCCGCGGCAGATTTTTGCCCGCAGCAGCCCCATAATTATTCGGAGATTCAAATGTCTAATACCACTCTATCCGTGGAAAGGGCAGCCCCGCTGTCTTCCCACGCCTTCTACCGCGCCGTTTGGCGCTGGCACTTCTATGCTGGCCTTTATGTCGTTCCATTTCTGCTGATGCTGGCCATCACGGGCCTTATCATGCTTTATGGCAGCACTATCGAAACCCGGCTTGGCAAGAGATATTATGTTGCACCCGGCGGCCATCACACCAGCTTGCAAGTGCAGGCCAAGGCTGCCGAAAATGCGGTTCCGGACGGCAAGCTCACCATGCTTGTCTGGCCGAATGCTGACACCGCCGCCAACGTCTTCATCGTCACTGCCAATGACAAGCAGCACGCTGTGGCGGTGGATCCGCATGATGCTATGGTTTTCGGCCAAGTCATCAAGGATGATACTTGGTACTATTGGGCCGATAATATTCATGGCAGCTTCTTTATCGGCAAGGCGAGCAATGGCTGGGGCGATCATTTGATCGAAGCTGCTGCGGGCCTTGGCGTCATTCTCGTCATCACCGGCATCTACATGTGGTGGCCACGCGGCAATGCCAGCTTCGCCCGTACATTGATCCCTGATCTTTCACGCTCGGGTCGGGCTTGGTGGAAGGAACTTCACATCACTTCAGGTGCCTACATCTCAATCTTCCTTTTGTTCTTCCTGATTTCAGGAATGGCTTGGACGGGCGTTTGGGGCAGCAAGATCATGCAGCCTTGGGGTACATTCCCAGCTGCAAAGTGGGATAATGTTCCAACCTCTGATCAAATCCATGCCAGCTTGAACCACGGCGCGTTGAAGGAAGTGCCTTGGGCTTTGGAAGAAACGCCAATGCCCGTCTCTGGTTCATTAGCTGGTGCCAAGGGCATTGCCGAGGGAACGCCTGTCAATCTGGACTCAGTGGCTGCTTTTGCTCGCGGCTATGGCTTCAGCGAACAGTTCCGCATCAACGTGCCGCAAGACGAGAAGGGTGTTTACACCGTCTCGGCGGACTCCATGGATGCCGACACAACCTCACCCACTGGCGACCACACCGTTCATATCGACCAATACACCGGCAACATTCTGGCTGATATACGCTTTGCGGATTACCCGCTCGGCGGCAAGGCCATGGCCGTGGGCATCGCGTTGCACGAGGCCACGTTGGGCGGGTGGAATCTGGTGCTCAACACAGCCTATTGCTTGCTCATCATATTGATGTGCGTGTCTGGCGTGGTGATGTGGTGGAAGCGCAGGCCGGCCAAAGCATTCGGTTCGCCGCTCTATCCACGCGATTACAGTGTTCCAGCTACGGCTCTGGTCGTTGCCGCCGTACTGTGTGTGGCATTCCCTCTCGCCGGTATTGCCATAGTCATATTCGCCACCATCGACTTCTTCTTGCCCAAGCGGCTGAAGCAAGTCGGATTCACCAATGAAACACAATCATAAGCAAGGAATGGAAAATATGAAAATTCTCAAAGAACTGGCCTTTGCATCGGCCTTAACCCTCGGTGCTATCCTTAGCATTGGCTCAAGCAAGGCGCATGAATCAACAATTGGTGACTTGGTTATCGAGCATGCATGGTCACGCCAGACCAAAGCCACCGACAAGGTGGCCGCAGGCTTCATGAAGATTACCAACCAGGGGAAGCAGGATGATAAGTTGATCAAGGCAACGGCCGAAATCAGCGACAAGGTCCAGCTTCACAACATGAAGATGGAGAATGACGTGATGAAAATGTTCGAGATGAAGGATGGCATTGTCATCCCCGCCGGTCAAACGGTCACCTTGATGCCCATGTCACTGCACGTGATGTTCTTCGACATAAAGGCCCATCCTAAGAAAGGCGAAGTGTTCAAGGGCATATTGACCTTTGAAAAAGCTGGCGTTGTCGACGTTGAATTTGAAGTCGAAGCTGCCGATGCGGGGATGCAATGACTCTAGCCCACAAGAGCGCGCTCAGAGTCACGGCATTAATAGCTGCTCTCTTGGCTGTCGCCATCTATCTGACGCCAGCGGCCAGCCAACAAAACGCCATCGCAGAATTGGGTGGTTCATTCAAACTTGCCTCCAGTAATGGCGGTGAAGTTGATAGCGCGTCTCTTGTAGGCCAACCCTATGGCGTATTCTTTGGCTTCAGCCATTGCCCCGAAGTATGCCCCACCACGCTTTATAACATGACGAAATCTCTCGCATCGCTCGGCAGTGATGCAAAATATTTTCGTTTGTTTTTTGTCACGGTCGACCCAGAGCGCGATACCGCTCCGGTTCTGAAAGACTACCTCTCAAACTTCGATCCCCGCATCGAAGCTTTGGTTCCGACAATGCAACAACTGCCCGTCATCGCAAGGCAATTCCATGCCTATTATGAAAAAGTGCCTGGAAGCGATGGCGAATACACCATGAACCACACGGCCTTGATCTATCTCTTTAACGCTCAAGGCCGTTTTACCAGCACAATCGCTTACGACGAAAGTTTGCAAGGCCGCGAAACAAAACTCAAAAACTTAATCACAAACAATTAAA
>JAYVXY010000176.1:0-14720 GCA_043784785.1 Aestuariivirga sp.
TCCTTGAGTTCGCCATTAACATGCCGCTTGGCGCGCGGGAATGATCCGGCCTGACGTTCCAAATCCATGAACACGCGGTACCGGCCTTCGCCTTTCAGCCTTTCAATTTTGTTGGACAGAATTGCATCAAAACCCATATTTCGATTCTCCTGCCAGGCAATTTAATTTGGTTAGTCTGACAATCGCCTTACGGCTTTTCATGTTACTGCAACAAACCAAAACGATGACCGAGTTTGCTGGGCGTATCACCCGCAACATTGCGCGCATCGCCATTGCCGCCCGCCGCCGCAATCTTCTGCGCAAGGTCAATATTCATACCGCGCACGGCGAACATCATCCCGGTATCGCCATCATTGTTTTTACGGTTGGGGTCAGCTTGTTTCTTGAGCAAACTATCGACACATTCATTGCAGCCCACATAGGCGGCCAACATCAATGGCGTGGTGCCGCGACTATTGGCAATGTCAGCGCTTTCCACTTTCGAAAGCATCATCCGCAGTGCCATCGCCTGTTTTGCAGCGGCCGCCACATGAAGCGGAGTCATGCCTTGCTTATCGGCCAAAAGCAGATTGGCGTTTTGAGCGATGAGCCACCCCAGCATCGACAGGGAACCATTCTGTGCAGCAAACCAAGCGGCACTGCGCCCATTGCTATCAGCTGCATTCACATCGGCCTTGGTAAAAAAGCGCTGAAAGTTGGACCAGTTGCGGCATGACTTTGAAATCACAATCATTGGGGGTTGGCTTTCACCCGTGGCTTCGAGCACTGCACCAGCCTCAAGCAATTTTTCAAATAATGCTGGCTCACAATTTTGCGCTGCCAATGTGATCACGGAACGACCCGCATGATCCTTTGCCTGCACATCAGCCTTGCTGTGCAGCAGGGCGTCCGTCACCGCCGCATTTCTATTGGAAATGGCAAACATGATGGGGCTTTGTCCTAGCGCATCATTGCCTGCCGGAGTACCCGCTTCCGCTAAGGCCATGATAATTTCGATATTTGATGTTTGTGCGGCAGCAAGAAGTGCTGAGCCATCGGAGGCGTTGGCTTTTGGAGCCAGCGCATGAACGGCTTTCACATCGCCACGCGCGGCAGCCAGTGTCAGCCAATCCACTTGGCCATTTAATCGCTGTGGCAGATTGCTGAAATTGATTTGATCAACGCCTTGGCCTGAGGCGCCATCGAGCTTGGCTTTCTCTGTAGCAGGCACCGCAACCATCATGCGGGCCAAGACTTGTGCGGCCTCTCTATTGCCTGATTTTGCCGAGGCGTCCAGCAATGCTCGGGCAGCATCTTCATCACGTTTGGTGCCCAGTCCCAAGCGATACATATTGGCGAGTTTGAATTCAGCCTTTGCATCACCACTCTGCGCAGCGACTTTCAATTGCGCAAAGGCAGCGGCATAATTTCGTTTGGTGATGAGCAGATTGACGCTGGTCAAATCCATTGGCTTTTTGGCGGCAAGGCCTTCACCGCTGGGCAAAGTGAGTGCACCAATGACCAGCCCCAAAATAAACATCGCTTTAGGCTGTGCCATATTTGGTCTCCATGTTTATGCCAATGGATTGCAAGAACGCTGTGGGCAAAATACCGCCCGCACAAACAATAATTGCGTCATTGGGGATTGTTTGGTCAACGCCGCCAGCACTGATTGCCACAGTGTTTTCGGCGATGGATAAGATTTGTGATTTTAGCATGATCTTCAATTGGCCTGTTGCCGATAACGCATCAAGCTTCTGCCGGTTCTTGGGCTTGGCGCGACCAAAGGCTTCACTGCGATAAGAAAGTGTTACTGTCGTGCCTGGCTGTTCGGCAATACTGGTTGCGGCCTCAAGCGCTGAGTCCCCACCGCCCACCACCAGAACATGTTTGCCCTTGTATTGTTCAGGATCGATTAATTGATAAACGACCTTTTGATTGTTCTCGCCATCAACACCCAACATCCGTGGTGTGCCACGCCGACCAATGGCCAAAAGAATGGCCCGGCATTTTCGGGTGCAGACTTGCGATTGTATTTCGAACCCACTATCCAGCTCGATAATTTTTTCAACACGATCACGATAGCTCACTTTGAGTTGCTGCTTGGCTTCGATATCTTTCCAAAAATCCAGCAGTTTTTCCTTGGTGATTTCGCGGAAATTCACCTGGCCGATGATTGGCAGTTTTGCCGGTTGGGTCATGACGACTTTGCCACGCGGATATTTGAAAACGGTTCCGCCAAGATCATCTTGCTCGATCACCAGATAAGACAGGCCCGCCTGTTTGGCGGCAAGGGCACCTGAAAATCCGGCAGGCCCCGCCCCCACAATGATCACATCAAGAATATCTTTTTGCCCGAGGCGGGGAAGCTTTTTGATGCTTTCCATTGCTTGGCGGCCTTGCTCGACCGCATTGCGAATAAGCCCCATGCCACCCAATTCGCCAGCAATGAAAACACCTGGAACATTGGTTTGGAAATCGGGTCCAACTCTTGGCAAATCGACGCCGCGCTCTGCCGAGCCAAATACCAATGTGATTGCATCTGTGGGGCATGCGGTCTTGCAAGCACCGTGGCCAATGCAGTGCGATGGTTCGATGAGCTGGGCCTTGCCGCCGATGATGCCCAGCACGTTTCCTTCCGGGCAGGCACGCACGCAGGTGCCGCAGCCAAGGCATAGCGACGGGTTGATGATCGGATGCAGCGATGCAGGCTCTGTCAAGCCCGCCTCAATGGCGGCGGTTTTGACAGCGATGCTCTGTTTTTCAGTTTGCTTCTGCCATTTGAAATAGAAAAAGAGAACCACTCCGATCAACAGATAATATGGCCAATACATCCACAAATTGACAGCCTCCGCTATTTGATACCCAATTCGTTTGCAGCAGCCACAACCTTGCCTTTGTTCAAAGGATCATTGGCAAGCGCTGTCACGGCCCTGGCCAAAGCGTCCTTGGCCGCCGCAGGATCATTGAGCACCAAATATGATCTGATCAATCTGATCCAGCCATCAGGATCGACCGGATTGGCGGCCAGTTTATCTGCTAGCTTTGCCACCATACCTTTGATCATCGCCTGCTGATCTCCAGCGGGCATCGCCTCGATTGCTGATTTCTGTTCGTCGCTGATGACGGGTGCTGCGGCAGACGGCGGTACGGCTGAGGCTGCACCGCCTGTCGCGGGCGCTGGCATTGCGGCAATTGCTCCGGCACCAATGCCAACTGATTTTGCAAGATCATTGAGGCCATCAACGGTGGGTTTGTCGTCTTTGAAAATGCCAATCGCTTTGTTTAAAGCTTCTTCACCGCCCTTCTTGTCACCAGTCACGGCGAGTGACCGAATCATCATGGCCCAACCATCGCGGTCCTTTGGATTAGCCTCAAGCTTGGTGGCCAATTTTGCGATCATGCCTGCGACCATGGCATTTTTTTCATCGCTCGCCAGCGGCTTTTGCGTGGCGGTTGCAGGCAGGCTCGGGGTGCTGGTTGCCGCACTCACATCACGCCCTGTCGCCTTGCCTAAGGCAATGATGCGCTGTTTGACATCATCTCGCCAAGCGGCATCGGCAGGTGAATCTGCCAGAAGTGCGATCCACCGATCCAATGCTCCGGCCTGATCACCCGATTGTTCCTTTGCCAAGGCATCATAAAAGCGGGCGCGATATTCTTTGGGATCCTTTGCCAAAACTTCGGCTATCAGGCCGATGGCTTTTGGCGTGACGATGCCTTCCGACGATTGTACGAGCGCTTCAGCATAGGCCGATTTATAATCGGTGTTTGCGGGATCAATTGTCAGGGCCTTGGCATAGGCTTCGGCTGACTCCGCATAACGCTGGGTGTTGAATTGTGCCCAGCCCAGCATGCGCCAGCCTTCAGCATCATTGGCATTGGCTTGCAACCGCGCCTTCAACTTTTCAATCATTGTATCAACTTGGCCGGTTCGGTTTGCTGGTGCCGCGGCTTGCCCAGCTTGATCGCCCGATGCAACTGTGGCTGGCGCGGCTTGCTGTGCGGCATTCGGAGCAGGCGGTTGCGCAGAAGACACCGATGGCACCTCAGGAGCCCCCATGTAGACATAGAGATTCACGCCCCCCAAAACGACAAGTCCCGCCGATGAAACCAGCGCCAGAATTTTCCAGCCAGCAGACATTGGTTGATGTGGCTTTGCAATTGTTGCTGCTGACGCGAGGCGGTTGCGAATTTCGACGCGCGCTGCGGCAGCTTCGGTTGGATCAATTGCGCCGCCCGCCTGATCACGATCAACCTCTTTCAATTGATCTTCATAGATGGCCTGATCCTGCAGCTTGCCGTTTCTATTTTCATAACGGCGGATCAGCGGAATCGAAACAACAACAGCCGTTGCACTGCACAAAATTGTCATTAGCAACCAGAGGGTCATTTCAGTCTTCTTTCGTTTCAACAGGAGAGGTTGGCGTATCTGGGTCGATGCCATCAGCGGCGCTCAGCTCAGGTCGCTTATTTAAGTAATAGGCCACGACGCCGAGCGACACGATCAAAATCAAAAAGGGCGAAGCCCACAGCAAAATTGTGTCGGACTGCAGCGGCGGTTTTAGCAAAACATAATTGCCATAACGCTCAACGACATAGCCAAACACCTGGTCATTGCTGTCACCCGCTGTCAATCTTTCGCGCACGATAATGCGCAGATCACGCGCCAGTGGCGCATTTGAATCATCGATGGATTGGTTTTGACAAACCAAGCAGCGCAAATCCTGGCTGATCACGCGGGCGCGCGCTTCCAGTGCGGGATCTTTCAAAACTTCATCTGGCAACACGGCCAAGGCAAATTTTGCAACCAGAAAAAACCCCAGCCCAAATACAAAACAATTTCGCAGTATTATCATGGCGACTTTGCTGCCATTTGGATCAGGGGTTCAATTTCGGCGCTCCATATCTCAGGTGTCATGGGCCCCGGCACGCGCAATCTGACGCGGCCTTCAAGATCGACGACAAATGTTTCAGGCACACCACTAACGCCGAGATCAATGCCGGTGCGGCCCGATTCATCAGTGCCGATTGCTGAATATGGATTGCCAAATGTTGCAAGATATTCGTTCCCATGATCGGCTGTGTCTTTCCAATCCATGCCCACCAATTTGAAGCGCTTATCGCCTGCAATACGCATCAAAAATGGATGCTCATAGCGACAAGATGAGCACCAGGATGCAAAGACATTCACAAGGATCAATCCATGTTTTGAAAATTTGCCACTGTCAAGGCCAGGCAGGCTTGTCTGCAATGCAGGCAGTATGAATTGGGGAATTGGTCGATCCAACAACATCGATGGAATGACTTTCGGATCATGGTTCAGTCCGAATGCCATGCTTGCTGCGATGCCTGCAAATAATGTGACAGGCAACAAAGTTGAAACGCGCCATTTGTTCATTCTGCGGCCGCCATGGCAGGCGCCCGACCTGCGTTCACCCTGCCCCTGCTCAATTTAGGAACACCAACACGCAAGCGCCGATCCGACAGTGACACAAACCCGCCAAGCGCCATGGTAAAGCCACCGATCCACAGCCAGGGCGCGAGGGGGTGATAATACATGCGCACTGTCCAGCCGCCATTATTGTCGGCTTCCCCGAGGGCCAAATAGATATTGGAAACCAAGTTGGTGCGAATGCCGGTTTGGTTGGTCTGAATTTTCTGCAATGGATAGAAACGGCGTTCTGCCGTCATCTGCGCAACGGCGCGGTCGTTGTAAGTGATTTGGAAAGTGCCGCGCTCCGCGTCATAGTTTGGCCCAGGCACTTGCTGCACGTCCTTCAATGTGACGCTGTAGCCTCCAATTGTCGTGGTATCGTTGATCCGCATGGAAAGAATGTTTTCTTTTTGCCAGGTCGTAACGCCCGTGATGGCACCAACAACCAGCCCTAAACCGAGATGTGCCAACAATAATCCGAAATAGGCACGCGGGGTGGTTTTGAGCACCGCAAGAGATTGACCCAGAGGCACAGAACCGAGCTTGACGCGCTTGGCCAGCACCCAGATCGAGCCCATGACGATCCACGCAGAAATGCCAAGACCGAAGGCCGTTAAAATATATTGGCCAAAGTTGAATGCTGCGACAGCCACCACAACAATCAATGCGCAAGCAAAGGGCCATGCCAGTTTGCGCATGGCTGGAGACAGATCATCGCGTTTCCATTTGAGGAAAGGCCCGATAACCATCAGCAACAGCAACGGAATGAACATCGGGACGAAGGTACGATTGTAAAATGGAGGCCCGATTGAGATCTTGTCCTTGCCGATCAAGTCCACAAAGAGTGGATAGAACGTGCCGATAAAGACCGTGGCCGCAGCAACAACCAGCAATGCATTGTTGATCAACAAGCTGCTTTCTCGGCTAATTTTTGCAAAAGGCACCCCTGCCTTCACAGTTGGGATTCGCAAAGCGTAAAGCATCAATGCGCCACCCGTTGCCACCACGATAATCATTAAGATGAAAAGCCCGCGCGCAGGATCTTCCGCGAAACTGTGAACGCTGGTGAGAACGCCAGAACGCACGACAAAGGTTCCGATCAAACTGAGTGAGAAAGTCAAAATCGCCAAAAGTATCGTCCACCCCACCAGCGCATGACGACGCTCGACAACCAGTGCGGAATGCAGCAATGCCGTGCCCGCGAGCCATGGCATGAGTGATACATTTTCAACCGGATCCCAGAACCACCAGCCGCCCCAGCCCAAAACATAATAAGCCCAAAAACTTCCAAGTGTGATGCCCATGGTGAGAAAGCACCAAGCCAGCAAAACCCAAGGCCGCACCCATCTGGCCCAAGCGGCATCGACCTTGCCCTCTATCAGCGCAGCAACAGCGAAAGCGAAGGCAACCGAAAATCCGACATATCCAAGATAGAGACAAGGTGGGTGAACAGCGAGACCGGGATCTTGCAGAATTGGGTTCATGCCGTTTCCGTCAATCGGAGGATTCGTCAGACGCGAAAATGGATTAGACGTGAAGATAACGAAAGCGAGGAATGCCGATGCGATCATGCCCTGCACCGCCAGGACTCGCGCTTTCAAAGTTTCTGGCAAATTCACGCCGAAGATCGAAATTGCCGCGGCAAAAATCACCAAGATCAAAACCCACAACATCATCGAGCCTTCATGGTTGGCCCATACGCCAGTGATCTTGTAAATGAAGGGTTTGGCGATTTGCGAATTGCCGGCAACCAGCTGAACGGAAAAATCCGAGATTGCAAAACTATAGGCCAGACACGCAAATGAAATGGACACCAGGATAAACGAAGCAACGCCGGCATAGCTGGCCAACGCCATCAGATTCCGGTCTTCGCGCTGCGCTCCATAAAGTGGAAACGTCGCCTGCACGATACTGGTCATGAGCGCCAGCAACAGCGCGAAATGGCCCAACTCTGCTATCATTTATTTCAAATTCTCCGTAACCAAAAAACCAGATCGACTCTATCTTTAACTATGCTGCTACATTAAATCGCAATCATTTTCTGGCAAGCAATGGAATGAAATCCTGTCAGACAATTGTCAGGGATTCGTCGGTAATCGCTATGTCTTTTGGTGCTTCATTTGAGTGTTTGAGTGACCTGGTAAATGGTGATGCGTGCTATAAAGAGTGTTGATGCGTTGAACTCCCAAACGGGGAACGCGCGAGCATTGCCAAAGGCACCTGCTGCAAAGACTTCACCTCAACTGGGGCCAGCAAAATCAAGCCTCTCTGCGAAGATCATTGGATTTATGACAGTGGCCCTGATTGCTTTTGGATATATGATCCGCAACCAAGAAATATTCGTTCCGAGCGAAGGCATTGGATATCGTTTGGGCCTGATTGGCGGCTGCGCCATGCTGCTGTTGCTGCTCTACCCGATGATTAAGCGGTCGCGCTTTTTTGGCACGGGCGCGAGTGCGGCGTTCTGGTTCCGCTGGCACATGTTGCTCGGCACGGTCGGCCCTCTCATGATCTTCTATCATTCCAATTTTAGGTTGGGTGCCACCAACAGCAACATCGCTTTGTTTGCGATGATCGCGGTTTTTTTGAGCGGCGTAATTGGGCGTTATGTCTACGGTCAAGTCCACAATGGCATGTATGGCGCAAAGCTGGAGGTCGGCAGTTATATGGCCAATGCCGCGCGCCTGATGCAGGGCATGTCGGCGGATTTGGGCGGAAACAGCACGGCAGTGACGCTGGAGTTTGCGCAGTCGTGCGACCGCATTTTGCCAAAGAATGCAAAGCTCATCGGGCTGATTGGTAATTCCATTTTGTTGCCAGTGAAAATCCGTCTTGCGAAATCCAGAATCATGACAGAAGTTGAAAAATCAGTTGCAGCAAACGCTGCGGCATTGCGCTGGACGCAGGCAGAACGCCGCCAGCATTCAGGGCTGGCCCGTCAACATGTGTCTGAATTTGTGATTGCAGTTTCGCGCGCTGCGCAGTTGTCGCTTTGGGAACGGATGTTTTCGTTGTGGCATATGTTGCATGTTCCGTTGTTCTTTCTGTTGTTGGTTAGTGGCGTCATTCACGTAATCGCTGTTCATCTCTATTGAGGAGCAGGCCATGCGCCGCTTTATCGTTCAGATCAGTATCGCCCTTATGATGCTGGGCATCATGCTCGTCTCCCCTGTGGGCGCGACCAACGACGTGTTTAAGCTGATGATGCCCGGGCCATTGTCGTCCGCACATGCAAAGCTTGAAGATGATTGCGCCAATTGTCATATCGTCTTGAAAAAGGAAGCACAGTCGAATCTGTGCATCAGCTGCCACAAAGTCATCAAATCAGATCTTGATGCGAAGAACCATTTTCATGGCCGCAACATGATGGTGGCGAAGTCAGAATGCTTTGCCTGTCATACCGAGCATGCAGGCCGCGATCATCAGCTGGTCCAACTGGAACCGGTAATTTTCAACCATGATGAAACAGAGTTTGCGCTGCAAGGCGGGCACAAAGCTGTCATCTGTTCTTCCTGCCACCTGGTTGGAAAGAAATTTCGTGAGGCGCCACATGGTTGCTTTGCCTGCCATGGCAAAGACCAACCCCATAAAGGGAATCTGGGAGAAAAATGCGAGACTTGCCATGTGGTTGAAAGTTGGAAAAAAGCAACCACTTTTGATCATGAAAAGACCAAATTCCCATTGCGTGGCGGCCATGCCAAAGCCACCTGCATCTCCTGCCATGTTGGCGAGATTTACAAAGACCTCTCAACCACCTGCAACAGCTGCCATGCATTGCAAGATGTACACAATGCCAAGTTTGGGCCTCAATGCCAGGATTGCCACACAGTTGATAAATGGAAGGGCGCAAAGTTTGATCACACCAAGCAAACTCATTTCCCGTTGCTGGGTGCCCATGCCAAAGCCCAATGTGTCGATTGTCATGGCAACGACATTCGCTCGAAGATCAGCATGACTTGCATCAGCTGCCACAAGTCGCAGGATCTGCATAACGGACAATTGGGCGAGGCTTGTGCCGATTGCCACAGCACCAATAACTGGCGGCAAGATGTGAAATTTGACCATGGCCTGACGACATTTCCGCTCACCGGGCAACATGTCGCAGTTGCCTGTGAAGCTTGCCATGCAACCAAGGCATTCAAGGGCGCTGCCACCGCCTGTTATGCCTGCCACGCGAAAGACGATAAACATGAAGGGCGCTTTGCAACAAATTGTTCCAGCTGCCACAGTTCAATTGATTGGAAGCGTGTGAGCTTTGATCATAGTCGCGATACGAAATATCCACTGACAGGTGCCCATGCCAATGTCGGGTGCAACGCATGCCACACCGCAAAGCATGTCGAAAATGCGCAAGTTCCAACCACATGTTATGCCTGCCACAAGGCGCAAGATGTGCATCACAGTGCCTTCGGAACGAACTGCGCCTCATGTCACTCAACAGCAACATTCAAGTCGGCAATCATTCGTAAATAATTAGTTAATGAGCGACCGATAAGTATTTGGATAGATTGAAATTTTAGTTCAGCCTTCTTCAACAGAAATTATCAGCGTTCTGTAAGTCAAAACCTGATTCACTGCACCCCAAGTCAGTTTTGCGTCTTTGAGTCGGCAGGCACTCCATTCGACGTAGTCAAAAGAACTACGCTGGGTTTGCCGGCCTTACTCCCTGTAGCGTTTGCGTTTTTTCTTGATGAGGGCCGGCCTGATTGGTCGGGGTGGACACTTGAAGAGCTTCGGTCTTGCAAGGCTGTGTATGCTGATCGCCATCTTTGCGATGGGGCTTTTGCTCGGCTGCACGCCGGGGCTTGCACAAACCACTGATAGCTTCACCAAGGTCGATCAGAACTTCGATCACAGTCACACGCGCTTCCCATTGCATGGTGCACATATCAAAGTGACATGCGAGACCTGCCATGCTGGCGGAATTTTTAAAGGCGTGCCCACCGGTTGCGCCAGCTGCCACAATGGCGATATGGCCGCGGGCAAGACCGTCGGCCATCCCCGCACCAACGCCGAATGCGCCCAATGCCACAATCAAATTCTCTGGTCGCAAATCCATGTTGACCATACGCCTATATTTGAGGGCTGTTTTTCCTGCCACAATAACAAGACAGCAACGGGCAAGGCTGCCAACCACATCAAAACCAATACAACATGCGAGAACTGCCACGTCACCACCACATGGAACGTGTTTCACTTTGATCATACATTGACCGATGAGCCCTGCGAAACCTGCCATGATCGGCTGCACGCCACAGGCAAACCATTCAATCACATCCGCTCCAGCAATGATTGCGCCACGTGCCATAAATCGGTGTCGTGGAAAGTTGGCGTTTTCGATCATACAGGTGTTGTCACTGGATGCTTCAAATGTCACGATGGTGTTTCAGCGACCGGCAAATCCGGCGCACATCTAACGACCGGCAACAATTGCGAAGCCTGCCACAACACGATTGCTTGGGCGCCAGCACATTTTGATCACACGGCATCACCAATCACCAATTGCGTTGATTGTCATGATGGCCGCCGCGCCACGGGGCGCTCATTCGCCCACTTCAAAACGACCAATGACTGCTCATCTTGTCACGTGATTGCTGCTTGGAAGCCCGCAAAGTTTGATCACAATCTCGCACTGGATTTGCCGAACTGCTTCTCCTGCCATGATGGCAATCATCCCCTTGCCCTGGGCAAGAAGCTGGGCCACATCCCATCATCTAATATCTGCACGGATTGCCATAGCAACACCCAAAACTACACCAGCTGGACCAATGCCAAATTCAACCACAGTGGCATTGTTGGTGGTTGTTTCGCCTGTCACAACAGTATGACTGCCACCGGCAAGAACAAGACTCATTTGGCCACGACTGACTCTTGCGAAAGCTGCCACGCTCCGGGTGTAAATTGGGCAACGAGCAAATTTGACCACACCCAAACTGCCGGTGGCACCTGCGCAAGCTGCCACGATGGTGCGCAAAAAACCTCGCTCACCGGCCAGACTATTATCGGCAAACTGCAAGGCCCATCGGGCAAACACATGCCAACGACAGATGTTTGCGACACCTGCCATACAACCACGCATTTTGTACCAGCGACAACATTTGACCATGGTCAAATGACGGTCACCACTTGCTTCACCTGCCATAACGGCAAGTCGGCCACGAGTGTAAAAACCATCACCTTCAAAGGCGCAAACCATGTGGCATCGGGCACTGATTGCGAATCGTGTCACACGTCATTCACCGTATGGTCTGCTGCCTTCAATCACTCAGGCATCGGCAGCGCACGGTGCGATAGTTGTCATAACAATAACCCTGTCCTGGGCAAGCCGCCGACCCATTTGGCCGTCAACGCTGGCCCGGATTGCGTCGCCTGCCATACCGGCACCACATCATGGACAGCGATCAAATTTGATCACAGCATCGTCAGCCCAGTTTGCCTGGCCTGCCACAATGGCACGACCAAGATCACCACGGGTGTGCTCACGCATCTGCCCACCAAGCACATTCCGATTTCAACAGGTTGTGAGACTTGCCACACGTCCTTCACGACCTGGGTGACGACATTCAATCACGCAACGACGAGTGCCGCTTGCTTCACCTGCCACAACGGTACGATTGCCACGGGTAAGCTCAGCATTTCTGGCCACCATGTGCCGACCTCCACAACTTGCGAAAACTGCCATGTGACAACCGGTTGGTTGCGCCCTGCTGAAAAGATGAACCATGGGGATGCCACCGTGGCTGCAACGCCTTGCTTAACCTGCCACAACAATACCGATGCCACAGGCAAATCATCCAAACACATTCTCTCGTCATCGAGTTGCACCGCCTGCCACAACAACACCAACAGCTGGACACCAGCGGCCATGGATCACAATGATCCAACAGTGGCAGGTGCAACTTGCTTCTCCTGCCATGATGGTGCCCATGCCGATATCAATCCGATCAATGGCAAGCTTTCGATTTCGGGCAAGCATGTCAACAGCAGCAATCTTTGCGCAGATTGCCACACCACTACAGCCTGGAAGCCTGTGGCGAAGTTTGACCATACGCAAGCCATCGGCACGTGCTTCTCATGCCATGATGGAACCACCGCAACTGGTAAACTTACAGTCACGGGCACACATGTGGTGTCTTCAAATGATTGCGCCTTGTGCCACACGGTTGCGGCATGGAAGCCTGCCACATTCGACCACACTGATCCGATTGTGGCGGCCGCAACTTGCATAAGCTGCCACAACGGAACGGTCCCTAACGCCAAAAGCAAAATCGATGCTGTCGGCTTTCCAAATGCGCCAGACCATTCGCCTGCATCATTCGACAATTGTTCGAACTGCCACACCACGACGGCCTTCACGCCGGCTCATTTCGACCATGGCACTGTAAGTGGTCTGCCCTGCGCAAACTGCCATGACGTTGGCAAGCCAAACGCCGTTGTGCGCCCCGCCAACCATCCGCCTCTGGCCGGCCAGGATTGTGCAGCCTGCCATACCACCGCGACCTGGGTGACCAATGCCAAGCCAGACCACACCAACTTTGTAAATAATTGCATCACCTGCCACACTGGCACGCCAAATGCCAAGGGCAAGAGCGATGCGCCCAACCATTTTGCCACAACAAACAACTGCGATGCCTGCCACAACACCACGGCCTTCAAGCCTGCGGTATTCGTGCACACCGAGGCGGTAAATTCTGCGAACTGCTTTGCTTGCCATGATGGCGCGCCAACCCACCTGCCTGCTTTTGGTAAATCTGCATTCCCGGCTCACTTGCTAACCAGCAATACCTGCAGCAACTGCCATGCAGGGTTTGCCACATGGGTTACAACCAAATTCGATCATGCTGACACCGTGGTGACCGCCGCCACTTGCATCACCTGCCATGACGGCGCCCATTCGCCAGCCATTCCAAAGTCGGTGTCGCACTTCAAGACTTCGAATGATTGCGCATTGTGTCACAACACCACTTTGTTCAAGCCGATCACCAAGTTTGACCACACTGATGCGGTGGTTGCTACGGCGGCTTGCTTCAGCTGCCATGATGGCGCGCATCCACCGGCTTTGAGCAAAGCCAATGCGCCCGCACCTGGTCATTTGCCCACTTCAAATCTTTGTGGTGATTGTCACAGCACGACGGCCTTCAAACCCGCCAGCTTCGATCACTCAGGCATTGCGGGTACCGCCTGCTTCACCTGCCACAACAATGTGCGCGCCACTGGCAAAACCACCACCCACTTTGCAACCACAAACACTTGTGATGATTGTCATAGCACCGTGACGTGGAAACCCGTGGTCGCCTTCCCTCATACTTCAACAACCGGCACATGCTACTCCTGCCACAACGGTTCGCATCTGCCTGCCGTCACCAAGGGCATAAAACACATAACTTCAACAACGGTTTGCGATGCCTGCCACAAATCCACCGTGAACTGGACTGTGACGGCCTTGCAAGTTGATCATACGCAGGTAACCGGCAGTTGCTTCTCCTGCCACAACACCACGATCGCTTCAGGCAAAGGCCCCACACATTTCAGCACTTCGAATAATTGTGATGCCTGCCACAAGACGGGCGTGCCTTGGACACCTGTGAGTGTATTCGATCACACGGCCGCAGTCGGCACGTGCTTCTCCTGTCACAGTGGTTCGCACCTTCCTGCAATTGGCAAGACAGCAACGCATATGACCACGACCAACGCTTGCGACAGCTGCCACACAACAATAGCCTGGAAGCCTGCTCCATTTGACCATAGCCAAGCCTTGGGCACGTGCGCCAATTGCCACAATGGTGCGCATCCACCAGCCGTCACCAAGGGAACAGGGCATTTCATTACCAGCCAGCCTTGCGAAGTGTGCCATACGACAGCAAACTGGACGACACTGTTGCCCTACTCACATATGTCTCCGGCCTATGTGAATCACGGGGCCAACACGCCCACCTGCATTACCTGTCACAAACAGAACAATGAGAAGATCACCTTCTTGCAGCCGGGGCTGGCTCCTGATTGCGCGGCTTGTCATGCCGACAAGTTTGTCTCTGATTCGCACCCGAAATTTGGCAACGCCAAATACACCTTCACTGAACTTCGTGACTGCACAGGCGCATGTCACACCTACACAGACCAAACACTAACAACAATAAAATCACGCAGGAACGGGCCTCAACATTCGGCAACGCGAAACCAATGGGATTGAGCCAAAGACATGAAAGATATGTATGTTAGGAAATTGAGTATCACATTCGCCGCAGTGTTAATGGCAAGCGTCAGTCAATCTTGGTCACAAGCCACACTTGATCGTTTGTTGGCA
>JAYVXY010000177.1:0-38790 GCA_043784785.1 Aestuariivirga sp.
GATGAAAGATTTGACAACTTCTAAAGCAACGTCAGCCTCAAGCAGGGCGCGGCGCACTTCGCGCATCGCCACATCGACATCAGCCTCCGACAGCGCACCACGACCGGTGAGCTTATCGAATATGCCGCTGAGGCGATCGCTTAAAGTTTCAAACATAGGTTCTCTTCGTTCACTTCTTTCTTCACTTACTAACCCTCCCCCCTCGCGGGGGAGGGAGTCGCTCACGCAGTGAGTGACGGGAGAGGGGGCTGCTGGCAGCAGAACTCGTAACCAGCAGCCCCCTCTTCCGTCTCGCGCCAAGTGGCGCGATCCACCTTCTCCCGCAAGGGGTGAAGGTTAAGGATTACCCGTAAGACCGCCCCAAACGAAAAACCACCCGGGAGCAAAACTTGCTGCCGGATGTTGGATCAATGCCTCCCGGGAATGAAAACCCCATGTGCAACAATCCATTTGACGATGGAACCGTCTTGAATAAGCGGGGACATAGGCGAAACGGGGGGAGGAGTCAAATTTGTCCAGTCGCCTAATTGGACTTGGTGGAAGCTGCCTCAAAAGCAGCAACAGCTGCGGTCAATTCGTCCCGATTCCTGATCTCTTCTTTCTTTTTCAGATCATCTTCAATGATCATGATGATGGAACGTTTGCCTGCATCAAAGAAAGCCAGACACTCGTCGTTCTCGAGCTCATGAATTCCAACGCTGAAAATAGAATACAGCTTGGCGTTTTTGACGAGAAAGTCAGGTAAATAGTCCTTTAGGAATGTGACCCTTTCTCCTATTCGCAGTGACATAAACTCTTCAGTATCCCAAGACTTTTCTTTCACGTGCTCGTTGAACCGCTGCCAAATTAGGCGCTCGAAAACACGCCTCAGATAGACAAAACTAGCGATGCCTTCACCGTGTGCTGCAAGTCCAATGGCCTTGTAGAGCTCTTGCCAATTGGCCCCTTTCAAAACAGTTTTGTACTTCGTTTGAATTTCGCCAATGGCAATGTCGGCCAATGAAGGAAATTGCCCAATCTTTGTGACTGTATTTTTGTGTTTTAGAACATAGTATTTATATTGGACATGCTTCTTACGTAGACATTTTAACTCAAACGTGTCGAACGCGTATCTGTTGGGCAAATTACGCCAAGGGTCTCCACCTGCAATTTGTTGCGGCTCCAATTTGAACGTCGTCTCCATTTGACAAAAATGACAATAGCCATCGATTCTTAGATCACCCGATTCCGTAATTGAACTGTCCGTTGATGACCCATATAGCTCGTAAAGCCCCTTTCCATTCTCAGGGAAGGTCAATTCCAGGTACAGAGGTACCTCAAGGAAAAAATTCGACAATGATACATATTCTATGGATTTCTTCGCCATCGACACCTCAGAGAATCGATTTCCCAAACTGGTAAAAGCTAGATTCCCAAGGTTAACTCTAGTCTTCCTTGTGGGAATTTGTCCACTTTAGCACAAAGCAATACCGATACACTCCGTCACCCCTGCGCAGGCTGGGGTCTGGCTTCATTCCAAGCTCAAATATCCCAAGCGGGAGGCCAGCCCTCGTAAGGATGACGAAAGTGGGAGAATCTGCCAAACACGACACATGCCCCAACCCCTCCGCATCCTCACCACCCCTGCCCTCATTCTCGCAGGCCGGAACAAAACCTTCCCCGTCGGCCCCTCGCCCGGCATCAAGGAGCTATGGCAAGTTTTCATGACAGACTTTGGCAAGATCGACGGCCAAGTGGGTTTGAACGCTTATGGCGTGTGTCACTCCTTCGGTGATAGCCTGATGGATTACATGTGCGCCGTGGAAGTGAAAGACGCGGGCCAAGTGCCGGGTTACATGTACACACTCACCATCGCCTCGCGGCGCACGGCGGTGTTTGTGCATGAGGGTGATATTGCGGGCTTGCCTAAAACTTGGGGCAAGATTTTCGACGAATGGCTGCCAGCCGCTAAACTGGAAGTGGCGCAGGGCCCGCAGTTTGAAGTTTATGGCGAGGACTTCAACAATGGCGATGATAAAATAGAAATTTTCATTCCGGTGAAATGACGGATTGATGGGAAAGAGTTTATTATAAAAAACAAAAACGCCACGGATGTTTCCACCCGTGGCGCTTTTAATTCAATGTCACGAACCTAATTGCGATTGCCGAACAAGCGCAGCAGCGACAAGAACAGGTTGACGAAATCGAGATACAAACGCAGCGCACCCATGATCGCCTTATGGCCCATCACGGTTGTGCCGTCGCCTTCATAATAGGTTTCCTTGATGGCTTGCGTGTCGTAAGCGGTAAAGCCGGTGAACACCAAAACGCCGATGATGGAAAGCGCGAAATTCATGGCTGATGAGTGGAAGAAAATCCCCACCAATGAAGCCACAATCATCCCCATCAAACCCATAAACAGGAATGAACCCCAACCGGTCAGATCACGTTTTGTGGTATAACCCCAAACGCTGAGCGAGCCGAAGGCCACCGCCGTGATCATGAACACGCGCGCAATGCTCGCACCTGTGTAAATCAGGCCGAGTGAACCAAAGCTGACACCCATCATCGCCGCGTAAATCCAGAACACGGCCTGCGCTGCGCCCACACTTAAGGTGTGCAAGCGGAACGACATGAAAAACACCAAAGCCAGCGGTGCAAAAATCACCAGCCATTTGGCTGGGCCAATGAATATGGCTTCACCAAAGGATGTAAGCTGACCAGCCTGAACCGCCATGTGATAGGTTGCATAGGCAGCAATGCCTGTGAGGCCAAGGCCCACCGCCATATAATTATAAACTTTAAGCATATAGGCCCGAAGGCCCTGATCAACGGCAACACCGGTGCGGGCACCGGTTTGCTGGAAATTACGAATATCTGCCATAATGTTCCTCCTGAGAACTGAACTGGAATATGGGCATCGCTTGGCGTTGCGTCAAGGCCGCATGTGTTAACGTGCAGCTGCGGCATCCATGGCTTTAGCGAGCTTGATATCAAGATCAGTCACTCCACCAGCAGAATGTGTCGTGAGCGTGACGTCAACCCTGGAATAAACATTAAACCATTCCGGATGATGATCCATTTTCTCAGCTGTGAGGGCCGCTTCAGCCATAAACCCAAAGGCCTGCCCGAAGCTTTTGAATTTAAAGCTTTTAAGGATCGCACTGCGGCCTTGCACGATGCTCCAGCCGGAAAGCTGTTGCATGATCTCGGCCTCTGTAAGGATCGTGCTCATGCCCCCACCATGGCGTAAGATTCCTCCACCGCATAGGGGCCACCGCCGCGCAAAGGCCGAGACGAGAACAACACAAACCGGTCCACCCTGATCGTGCCGCTGCGATACAGCGCATGCGACTCGATAAAATTGCGCAATGCCCGCGGATCAGGATCGCGCAGCCTTGCCAGCGTCACATGCGGGATGAATTTACGTGGCTCTGGCTCTAGCCCAAGCGACTGGCAAATCCGTTCTTGGGATTGTTGCAGGCGGCGCAGCTCTGGGCTTTCCTCTACATGGGCAATGATCGAATGGGGCTTGTTGCCGCCAAACACATCAATGCGTTTCAGGCTGATGTTGAAGGGTTTAAGTTCCATGCGGTCCAGAGCCAGCGCCACTTCGCGGCCAAGCCCCACATCAATATCGCCAATAAACCGAATGGTAATATGAAAGGATTCAGGGTCAATCCAGCGGGCTCCACCGACGCCGCCCTGCATCATCGCCAGATCTTCAACGACGAGTGTGGGAAGTTCCAGTCCGGTAAACAAGCGCAACATGTTGAGTTACCCCCGTAATCTGATTCGCCCATTCTAACTGACTTGATGATTATGGCAACTTGGTAACAAGTTTTTCCGCAAAAGGCAGAAGACGCGGCACAATCACCGCCAATCCCTTCTCATTGGGGTGCATGCCATCAGCTTGGTTAAGATCAGGTTGGGCGGCCACGCCATCCAAATAAAACGGATAAAGATCAGCGCCAAATTGCGCCGCCAGCTTGGGATAAATACCATCAAATTTCGCTTGATAATCAGCACCCAGATTAGGAGGTGCTCGCATGCCCAACAGCAAGACCGGAAGGTTTTTCTTTTTCAATGTCTCAAGAATCTGGCGCAGCGCCGCTTCGGCTTGGGCAGGATCAAGACCGCGCAGAGCATCATTGGCCCCAAGTTCCACAATCACCGCCTTCACATCACCTGTCAGCGCCCACTCCAAGCGGGCTGCACCTTGCGCTGCCGTATCGCCCGACACGCCGGCATTGATGATCGTGACATCAAGGCCCTTGGCTTTCAGCGCTTCCTGCAATTTGTCGGGAAAGCTTTTGCCCGCGCCCAAACCATAGCCTGCCGTTAAACTGTCACCTAAGGCCAGAATAGTGGTTGTGCCTGCAATTGCTGGCCCCCACATAAACCAAAGCACACAAAAAGCTGTAATAAGAAATTTCATTTCCTCTATATGGAAAACAACGCCTTCTCTGGCAAGTCTTCAATCTGGATAAACCATGCCTTCAGTTCTCGATCTCAAAGATGTTCACTTAACGCTCAACAGCCGCGCCGGAGCGGTTAAAATTTTACGAGGCGTTGATGTGAGCGCCAAGTCCGGCGAGGCGATTGGCATTGTTGGTCCCTCAGGCTCGGGCAAAACTTCATTGTTGATGGTGATTGCGGGATTGGAGGAAGTCACATCAGGTTCGATTTCCGTTAATGATGTGAGCCTCAATAATCGCTCAGAAGAAGAGTTGGCGAAATTTCGCAGAGACAATATCGGCATCATCTTTCAATCCTTTCATTTGATCCCAACCATGACAGCTTTGGAAAATGTGGCCGTGCCGCTGGAATTCAAAGGTGCCAAAGATGCCTTTGCCCGCGCCCGTGAAGGCTTAAACCGGGTGGGTTTGGGCCACCGCTTGGATCACTATCCGGGCCAGCTTTCAGGCGGCGAACAGCAGCGCGTAGCCATTGCGCGGGCCGTGACATCGGGTGCAAAAATTCTGCTGGCTGATGAACCCACCGGCAATCTTGATCAGGAAACCGGATCGAAGATCATCGATCTTTTGTTTGAACTCAAAGAAAAAGAAAACGCCACTTTGCTTTTGGTGACCCATGACAAAACGCTGGCCCTGCGCTGTAACCGCATTCTGGAAGTGCGCGATGGCAAGGTGAGTGAGGGCCGCGCCAGCGCGGGTAAGCCGCGCAAGGTTAGCGCCAGCGCAGGTAAGCTGCGCAAAGCTCAAGTCAGCGCGGGTAAGCCGCGCAAGGCTCAAGCATAATGAGGCCCGATCTCTGGATTAAATATGCCGCGCGCAATTTGCGTTCGGGCCTTAAAGGTTTTTGGATTTTCCTGAGCTGCCTCACACTCGGTGTGGCCGCCATTGCCATGATTGGCTCACTCGCCAGCGCTGTTCAACAAGGCCTCAATGAACAGGGCCAAAATATTTTGGGCGGCGATGTCGAGTTCTCCATCGTTCAGCGCCAAGCCAGCGCTGATGAACTGGACTATATGAAATCCAAAGGTGAATTGAGCCAACTGGCTTCCATGCGCGCCATGGCCCAAAGCAATGGTGCTTCAACATTGGTTGAGATCAAGGCAATTGATGCGGCCTATCCGCTATATGGAACTCTAAAACTTGCTCCACAATCCACCGACACATTTTCATCGTTAAACGGATCATTTGGTGTCGCCGTTGATCCACTTTTGCTCGATCGGCTTCATCTCAAACTCGGTGACACATTAAAGCTGGGCCAAGCCGAAGTCACCTTGCGCGCCACGATTGATGAAGAACCCGATCGTCTTGCCAATGGCATCATCTTTGGGCCGCGCCTCATGATGAGCCATGAAGCAATGCAGGCCACAGGCCTCATTCAACCGGGCTCACTGGTCACCTGGAATTATCATGTGAGGTTGAAAGGCGATGCCGCTTTAAGCGCGGGCAAAGCCGTGCAAGCCGAAGCCAAAGCCAAATTCCCTGATGCCGGCTGGAGGATGCGCACCACCGATAAGGCCGCGCAAGGGGCGGATGAATTTGTCGGCAAGCTTGGCTATTTCATGACCCTTGTCAGCGTGGCGGCATTGGTGATCGGAGGTGCTGGCATTGCCAATGCCGTGTCAGCCTTTGTCAATCGCAGGCGCGATGCCATCGCCACACTGAAATGTTTAGGCCTGCCCAACCGCGATGTGGTGGGGATTAGCCTGACCGAAATTATGGTCGTGAGTTTATTGGGCATTGCCATCGCCTTGTGTGTCGGTGCCGCAACACCATTTGCGGTTCATGCCATATTCGACAAAAATCTGCCCTTGCCAATTTCAACCCACATCATGTGGCAACCTTTGGGCTTTGCCGCTGTTCTGGGCTTGCTGGTGACATTGGCTTTTGCATTATGGCCCCTGGCCCGCATCAGCCAGATTCAAGGTGCAGCACTCTTCCGATCACACAGCATAGAACAGGCGGGCAAACCAAGCTGGCAATATGTGGCGGCTTCATTGGTGGTCTTGGCGTTGGCAGCATTGCTCATTCTGTTCAGTTTTGACGACATGCGCGTCACCGCCTCCTATCTTGGCGGATTGGCGGCAAGCTTCGTCATCCTGGCAGTTTTGGCAAATATGATTGTGAAGGGCGCAAGCTTGCTGCCCCGCCCCAAAAATCTTTTATTCCGCCAGGCTTTGCTCAGCCTTTATAAGCCCGGAGCCACGGCCAAATCGGTAATCATGGCTTTAGGGCTGGGCCTCACCCTTTTTGTGACCTTGGCTCTGACTGATCAAACCCTCAGCACCGAACTCAAATCCAATATCCCAGACAAGGCTCCAGCCTTCTTTTTTGTCGATGTGCCCAACACGCAGCTTGGTCAATTCAACGCCAAACTCAAAGAACAGCCTGGCGTGACCGATATCGCCAACGCCCCGATGATGCGCGGCCGTATCACCAAGGTGAAGGGTGTACCGGCAGATCAAGTAAAATCCAGCGCCGATGCCGCTTGGGCACTGCGCGGTGATCGCGGGTTGACCTATTCAGATGAATTGCCAAAGGGTTCAAAACTGGTTGAAGGCGAGTGGTGGGCGAAAGATTATGCTGGGCCAAATCTTGTGTCGATGACCGAAGATATTGCCAAAGGCATTGATGTCAAAATCGGCGATAAGATCACGGTGAATGTTTTGGGCCGCGAAGTGGAGGCACAAGTGGCGAATTTGCGCACCGTAAATTGGCGCGCCATGGGCATTAATTTTGTTTTGGTCTTCTCGTCCGGCACCTTAAAGGCCGCACCTCACAGTGAGATCGTCACGGTAAATATGAAGGATGGCGATGAAGGAAAATTGCTAAACACCATGGCGGCAGCCTATCCATCCGTCACCGCCATCCGCGTGAAAGACGCATTGACCACAGTGAGCGATTTGCTGACCAAAATGCTGACCGCTGTGCGCGGCGCCAATGTGATCACCTTGCTGACCGGCATTCTAGTTCTGGCGGGCGCATTGGCGGCAGGCCTTTCATCGCGCAGCTATGAAGCCGTGGTGCTGAAAACCTATGGCGCCACGCGCCGCCAGCTTCTTTTGGCTTTCACAATTGAATATGCCTTGCTCGGTTTGGTGGCCGCCCTATTTGGGATTATCACGGGCTCGCTTGGTTCATGGTTCCTCGCCCATTATATTCTGGAGATGCCATGGAGCTTTTCAGCATCAACCGCCATCATCACAGCACTGATCGCCATGGTGCTGACCATTGCAGCGGGTTTAAGCGTCACGGCGCGTTCCTTATCTGCCAAGCCTTCCTTCTATTTGAGAAATGAGTAATAAAGCCTCATGGTTATTCTAAATCGCATTTACACAAGAACCGGTGATGCTGGTGAAACCGCATTAGGCACCGGTGAACGCCTGTCCAAAGCCCATATCCGCATTGCCGCTTATGGCACTGTCGATGAAACCAATGCCACCATCGGCGTGGCGCGTTTGCACTTAAGCGACCTTCCCAAGTTTGATGCCATGTTGGCGCGCATTCAAAATGAACTGTTTGATCTAGGCGCTGACCTCTGTGTGCCTGATCGCGGTGAAAAACTTGAATTCGAGCCTTTGCGCATTTTGCCCAAACAATATGAGCGACTGGAACATGAAATTGATGAACTGAATGGCGAGCTTTCGCCCTTGCGTTCATTCGTGTTACCCGCTGGCCACGCCGCCGCCGCCCAACTTCACGTCTGCCGCACAGTCTGCCGCAGAGCCGAACGCTTGATCGTGGAACTGAAAGCCCAAGACGGCGAACATGTGAGCGAAGGGGCGATTGCTTACATCAACCGCCTGTCTGATTTCTTCTTTGTCGCCAGCCGCTGGGTCAATGCCAAGCTTGGTTCCGGCGATGTGCTCTGGGTGCCAGGAAAGACCAGGTGAGGTTTACAAATTTTTATTTCCATTTTTCAACCCGTCACCCCAGCGAAGGCTGGGGTCCAGCTAGTCACGATCTCACTTTTCCAGAAGAAAGCGGGATGCCAGCCTTCGCTGGCATGACGGAATTGTGGCTTAGTATGAGTGTCGTTGGAAAAGAGCAGGACTCTAGACTTTGTTAAACGCCATGCTCGCAGGTTTCGCTCTGGGCGGTGGCCTTATCGTGGCTATTGGGGCGCAGAATGCTTTTGTCATTCGCCAAGGCGTATTGAACAGTCACATTTTCTGGATTTGCCTGTTCTGTGCGTTGAGTGATGCCGTTCTAATCTGGAGCGGCGTTTACGGCATGGGTGTGGTGGTTGAAACCCTGCCCTGGTTCATTCCCGTGCTCACCTATGGCGGTGCGGCCTTTTTGGTGTGGTATGGCATCAAAGCCTTTCGCCGCGTTCTCAAACCGCAAGCTTTGAACGAAGACGGAAAATCCACTTCCAATCTATTTATGGCACTGGCGTCCTGTGCCGCCTTCACCTGGCTCAATCCGCATGTCTATCTCGATACATTAATCCTTGTTGGCTCGGTCGCCAATAGCCGGGCTGCGGGCGAGCAAGCCCCCTTTGCCGTGGGTGCCAGTGCTGCATCATTCGCGTGGTTCTTCGCCATTGGTTATGGCGCAAAAGCCTTGCGCGGGCCCTTGTCAAAACCCATGGTCTGGCGCGGCATTGATCTCATCATTGCCCTCATCATGTTCTATCTCGCCTATAGGTTGTTATTCAGCTAGACTGTACTGATGTTCTTGCCACTGCATGATGATACGCCGTTGAAAGTCATCCGCTTTCAATACGTCACGCTGTCCATCATTGTGTTGAATGTTGCGATCTTCCTGTTCACCGGTCCATTCGGCAGTGATTATGTTCTGGCAAGTGCCCAAGGCAGCTTTGGTCTTGTGCCCTCGGCCCTTTTTCATGCTCAAGCGGCACATGCGGCTGTGCCGGAACTTCTGACCCTGGTAACTTATCTTTTCTTCCACGCGGGCTGGATGCATCTCATTGGCAACATGCTGTTTTTGTGGGTGTTTGCTGACAATATCGAAGATGTTTATGGCTATTTGGGATTTATTTTATTCTATCTGCTCTGCGGCGTGATTGGTGGTTTGACCCATGTCTTGATGATGCCCGGTTCGACAAGTCCGCTGATTGGCGCATCGGGCGCTGTTTCGGGTGTTCTGGCCTCTTACCTCGTGCTGTTTCCACGGGCCCGCGTTTGGGTTTTATTGTTTTTGCGTATCCCAGTGCCCTTGCCTGCCATTTGGGTTTTGGGCGGCTGGTTTTTGCTGCAGGTCTATAGTTTGGCTGCGGCAAAACCGGGCGAAGATGTGGCGTGGTGGGCCCATATTGGCGGCTTTGCCACGGGATTGGTTTTAACCCTGGTTCTGCGCAATCAACTGCTTATCCCGTCAAATCGTCGCATTTGAAGGGGCCATGCCGTTCCTAGAATTGACTATGGGGGGTGCGCTGACTAGTGTCCGGCAAAATTTTAGCCCAAAATTTAGCCGAAGAGGTTCATATGAAGATTGTTGTCGCGGTAAAGCGCGTGGTTGATTACAACGTGAAAATCCGCGTGAAGGCGGATGGTTCAGGCGTTGAACTGGCCAATGTGAAAATGTCGATGAACCCATTTGACGAAATCGGCGTTGAAGAAGCCATTCGCTTGAAGGAAAAGGGCTTGGCCACCGAAGTGATCGTGGTTTCCATTGGCCCTGCACAAGCCCAGGAAACCTTGCGCACAGCCTTGGCCATGGGTGCAGACCGCGCCATTCTGGTGAAGCATGATGAATATGTGGAACCGCTGGGTGTGGCCAAAATCTTGAAAGGTGTCATCGAAGCTGAAAAGCCTGAATTGGTGATCCTTGGCAAACAGGCCATTGATGATGATTGCAACCAGACGGGCCAAATGTTGGCTGCATTGCTCGGCTGGCCACAAGCCACGGCCTGTTCAAAGCTTGAACCGGGCCAAGGCGAAGCCACCATCACCCGCGAGATTGACGGTGGCCTCCAAACCCTGAAAGTGAAAATGCCGCTGATCATCACCACCGATCTGCGTTTGAACCAGCCGCGCTATGCTTCGCTGCCCAACATCATGAAGGCCAAGAAAAAGCCGCTGGAAGAAAAAACGCCTGCTGATTATGGCGCAGACGTGAAGCCGCGTTTGAAAATGATCAAGACCGAAGAGCCGCCCAAGCGTTTGGCTGGCATTAAAGTAAAATCCGTGAGCGAGCTGGTAGGCGCCCTCAAAACTGCAGGAGCAATCTGACCATGGCTATTCTTTTGATTGCTGAGCACGATAATAAATCGATTAAAGATGCAACCCACAAAGCGCTAACCGCTGCGGCCCAAATGGGTGGCGATGTGCATGTGCTGGTGGCTGGCAACAATGCCGGTGCTGCTGCGGCCCATGCCGCAAAACTTTCCGGCGTGAAGAAAGTTCTTCACGTTGAATCAAAAGCCTTGGAACGCCCCTTGGCGGAACCCATGGCTGCAACCATTGTGGCATTGGCACCAGCCTATGATCATATCGTGGCGGCTGCGACGACAAACGGCAAAAACTTTATGCCACGCGTGGCAGCTTTGCTCGACATGATGCAAATCTCGGATATTTCCGAGGTGAAATCGGCTGATACATTTGTGCGCCTGATCTATGCGGGCAATGCTGTGCAGACGGTTCAGTCGCTGGATGCCAAGAAAATAATCACTGTTCGCACGGCTTCATTCGCCGCGACTGGTGAAACTGGTTCGGCACCGATTGAAAATGCCAATGCCGCAGCTGATCCAGCATTGTCATCTTACGTGAGCGAAAACTTGACACAATCGGATCGCCCTGAACTGACCTCCGCCAAGATCATTGTATCAGGCGGGCGCGGCATGCAGTCAGGCGACAATTTTAAAATGCTTGAAGCTGTGGCCAAGAAACTTAACGCCGCTGTGGGTGCATCGCGCGCTGCGGTGGATGCAGGCTATGTACCCAATGATTATCAAGTGGGCCAAACCGGCAAGGTTGTGGCGCCTGATCTTTATATCGCGATTGGCATTTCAGGTGCGATCCAACATTTGGCAGGCATGAAGGATTCCAAAATCATCGTCGCCATCAACAAGGATGACGAAGCGCCCATCTTCCAAGTCGCTGACTATGGCTTGGTGGCTGATCTCTTTACAGCCGTGCCGGAACTTGAAGCCGAACTGGGCAAGCTGGGAAAATAAGACACTGACAAATCCTGTCAGTCAACTCTGGTAGGTTCAAACCATGAAACTTTATTCAGGGCCTTTGAGTCTTTTTGCGCGCAAGGTTGAAATTGCCCTTGGCGAAAAAGGGCTGGCCTTTGAGCGCGTCATGGTGCCCTTTAGCCAGACCCGAGGTTATGCGCCAAAAGACCCCTTGGTTCTGCAAGCCAACCCCAAGGGACAGGTTCCAGTGTTGGTCGATGGCAATCTTACACTTTATGATTCAACCATCATCATCGAATATTTGGATGAAGCTTACCCGCATCCGGCGCTGATGCCGCAAGGGGCCGCAGCGCGTGCAAAATGCCGGCTGCTCGAATTGGAAGCCGATGAAGTGTTTCTTCAACCCGTGCGCAAGCTGATGCACCGCACCGAGCCACCTGAGCCTGAATTCGCATTAAGGCGGTTGCAGCAGGAAGAGGAGGCGATTCTCGCTGAGAAACTGATCGCCGAGCATTATGTGCTTTTGTCAAAACGATTGGGTAAAGAGGAATTTTTGTGCGGTTCTTTTTCGCTGGCCGACATCGCTGTGTTTATGATCGTGCACTATTCATTGCGCCTTGGTGGGCCGGAACCATCGCCCCATGCAAATCTATCGCAATGGTATGACCGCCTATCGCAAAGAGCCAGCTTCGCGAAGATTATCGCGGAAATCGAGGCGGCGGACAAAGCATTATCATATCCAGTCCCCCTGAAACGGCCAGCGGTCTAATCATCTATATTTTGAGCCGCGTTGCAAAAAGCGACGCGGCCAATGCCAAAATCAAAATCCCCAAGGCAAACCAGCCCAGCGTTGCGGTTGCCCCATCATGAATCAGATTGCCGCCAAGCTTTGCACCAATGGCTTGGCCCAAATAAACCGCTGATGTGTTGAGCGCCACAGTGGCCGAAGCCAAAACCGGGGCCAACCCTACCAGCCTGCTTTGCTGCAATGAGTTGGATGAAAATGTGCCAAGCCCCCACAGGGCCATGCCGGCAATCATGCCCCAATAATTTCCGAACATAAAACTGAATATGGCAAAACCACAGCACAGGCTGAGCATCGCCCAGCCAATGACTTTGTGAATGGCCATGCCCCGCACCATGCGCGAACCAATGGTGTTACCTGTAACACCCGCAGCACCAGCAATGGCAAAGGCCAAAGAAATTTGTGTTGGCGTTGCATTGGTCACCTGTTTCAGGATGGGTGCAATATATCCAAACACAGTGAATTGACCCGACATGCTGAGCAGTGTGACCAGCAACACACACATGAGAGCAGGCGATGTGAATACCTTTTTCCATGAATCAAAACTCAGCGGCACACCAAATAGTTTGGGCGAAATAGTAAACCAAACGGCAATTGCACTGATCAAAGAAAACACCGCCATCAAAACAAACACCATGCGCCAGCCGATCCATGCGCCAAGCAAACTGCCAATGGGAATGCCAACAACCGAAGCCACCGACCAGCCGATGAATATAAATGCAATGGCCGATGCGCGTTTATCAGGTGGCACAATCAAACCGACGGTGGCCGCGGCCTGTGGCGAAAAGATCCCTGCAGCGCTGATCATCAACACACGCACAATCAGCAAGGGCCAGAATTCGTTGGTAAAGGCCGAAAGCAAATGGCCTGCCGCATAAAGCAACATGGAAAGGGCAAGCAACAAGCGCCGATCAACCCGCGTGGTCATCATCGCAAGCACAGGCGCCCCTACCCCCACGACCACCCCGCCAGCCAATAACAGCAAACCAACCGATGGAACATCCACATGAAGCTCCGCAGAAAGCTGATTGAGCAAGCCCGCTGGCAAAAGCACACCCGTGCCGATCACAAAATTGCCCAGCAACAAGGCCCAAAGTGCCAAATTCGTCCGTTGATCCGTCATTTCCCGCCCCTTCGCAGTTGCGAAATTGTCTTGCCCGCACCGCAACAGCGTAATAGGCTTGTTCCAAACCATGAATTGAACAAAGGCGAATGTCCAATATGAAAATTGCAAAGGTGGGTATCATTGGCGCAGGCCAGATGGGCTGCGGCATTGCCCAAGTCTGTGCGGCGGCGGGTTATCATGTGGGGATTTATGATGCAGCGCCTGACCGGATCAAAGCTGGCATTGGCAACATCGATGCGAGTCTGGGCCGCCGTGTAAGATCTGGCAAGATTACCGAAGACGCCAAAACTGCCGCCCTTGCCCATATTGCGCCAGTGAGCGGCTTTGAAGGCTTTGCCGATTTTGATCTGGTGATTGAATCCGCCACCGAAAACGAGGCCATTAAACGCCAGATTTTCGAAGCGGTTACGCCGCACTTGAAACCCGATTGCATCATTGGTTCCAACACCTCTTCAATCTCGATCACAAGATTGGCCGCTGTCACCGGCCGCCCCGAAAAATTCATGGGGATTCACTTCATGAATCCGGTTCCGGTGATGGAACTGGTTGAACTGATCCGCGGTATTGCCACCGATGAAACCGTGTTCAAAACCATTCAGGCCTTTGCCCTCACACTGGGCAAAACCATCGCGATCTCGGAAGATTATCCGGCCTTCATCGTCAACCGTATTCTGCTGCCGATGATCAATGAGGCGATCTACACGCTCTATGAAGGTGTGGGCAGTGTGACGGCGATTGATACCGCCATGAAGCTGGGCGCGCATCATCCGATGGGGCCATTGGAATTGGCCGACTTTATTGGTCTCGACACCTGCCTGTCGGTGATGCAAGTGCTGCACGATGGTCTGGCCGATTCAAAATATCGCCCCTGCCCGCTGCTGGTCAAATATGTCGAAGCCGGTTGGCTGGGCCGCAAGGTAAAACGCGGCTTTTATGACTACCGCGGCGAGACACCAGTGCCGACAAGGTAATTCGAGTAACCCTACTTTCCCGCCAATGTCGCCTTGATCAAATCCTGAACCGCTGGCGATGCCCAATCGGCGGGGCCCAGCAAGCGACCAATTTCCTTGCCATTGCGATCAATCAACAATGTTGTTGGCAAGCCCGGCGATTCCACCGCGGCAAGGGCCGCTGATTTCGGATCAACATAAAGCGCCAAATTATCAGCACCTGAATTCTTCAGGAAAGCTGCCGAAGCTTCAACACCTTTCAAATCTTCACTTAAAGCCACAACTTCAAAATCATTTGAACCCAATAGTCTTTGCAGCTGCGCCAATTCCGGCATTTCCTTGCGGCAGGGTGCACACCATGTTGCCCACAGGTTTAAGAGAACCACTTTCCCCTTCCAGTGACCCAAATCCAAGCTTGAGCCCTTGCCATCGGCAAAACTAAATGCCGCGATGTCTCGCGGTGTGGGTTGCCTGATAAAAGCCGCCAAGCTGACCGTCGTTTGGTCTGGCGTTGCATCAGCCATCTTGCGTTCACCAGCTTGAAACCAGTAAAGGCCAAGGACAGCAGCAACGGCGACCAGCAATATGGGCAAGAATTTCATTTTCATGTAAGCAGTGTCCGGTTCGATAAAGGATAAATGATGACCAACAAAATGTGGGGTGGCAGGTTTGGCGAAGGCCCTTCTGCCATAATGGCAGAAATAAATGCATCAATTGATTTTGATCGCAGATTATACGCCCAAGACATTGCCGGTTCCAAGGCCCATGCCGCCATGCTGGCCAAACAGGGCATTATCTCCAAATCCGACGCCGCCGCCATTGGCAAGGGCTTGGACAACGTGAAGGCCGAAATGGATGCGGGCACTTTCAAATTCTCGAATGTTCTTGAAGACATTCACATGAATGTGGAAAGCCGCTTGAAGGAATTGATTGGTGAACCCGCTGGTCGCTTGCACACCGCACGCAGCCGCAACGACCAAGTGGCCACCGATTTCAGGCTTTATGTGCGCGACAGTATTGACGCACTGGATGCTGGTTTGGCTGATTTGCAAACTGCAATGGCGCAGAAGGCCGAGGCGCATGCCGCCACCATCATGCCGGGCTTCACCCATCTCCAATCAGCCCAACCTGTCACCTTCGGCCATCATATGCTGGCCTATGTCGAGATGCTGTCGCGCGATCGTGGTCGTTTTGCTGATGCGCGCAAACGCCTCAATGAAAATCCATTGGGTGCCGCAGCACTGGCTGGAACATCTTTCCCGATTGATCGGCACATGACATCAAAGGAGCTCGGCTTCTCAGGCCCGATGCGCAATTCACTTGATGCAGTGTCAGCGCGCGACTTTGTGTTGGAGACCTTGGCGGCGGCCAGCATTTGCGCGATTCACCTATCGCGCCTTGCCGAAGAAATCGTGATCTGGTCATCGGCGCAATTTCGCTTTGTGAAGCTATCAGATAAATTCACCACTGGCTCGTCGATCATGCCGCAAAAGCGTAACCCTGATGCGGCAGAATTGATCCGCGCCAAGCCAGGCCGCATCTTGGGGGCGTTCACCGCCTTGGCCGTGGTGATGAAAGGCCTGCCCTTGGCCTATGCCAAGGACATGCAGGAAGACAAGGAACAGGCCTTTGACGCGCTCGACAATCTGGCCTTGGCCATTGCCGCCATGGCCGGAATGGTGCGCGATATGGAGCCGCAAAAGGATGTTCTGAAAGCCGCCGCAAATAGTGGCTACGCCACGGCGACTGACCTTGCCGATTGGCTGGTGCAGAATTTGAAAATGCCGTTCCGTGACGCGCATCATGTCACCGGCCGCATCGTGGCGCTGGCTGAAAAAAAATCCTGTCTTTTATCCGAACTTTCGCTAGAAGAGCTGCAAGCTATTCACTCTGGCATCACCAAAGCTGTCTTCAAGATCTTGACCGTTGAAGCTTCGGTGGCATCCAGAACCAGTTTTGGTGGCACTGCACCGGTTAATGTGCGCCGCGCCGCCAAACGCTGGCTAAAGTTCCCGAAAGGAAAGTGAGCGATGATGAAATTTCTAACTAACGCCATATTGTTGGCCGTCATCGTCTCCACCCTTGCTTCCTGCGGCGTGCGCGGTGATCCCGTTGCCCCCCATGCCGTAACCACACAGAAATAAACATGCATCATTTTTCTTACAAGAACGGCGTGCTTCATGCCGAAGACGTGAATTTGCAGGCTTTGGCCGAAGAGGTGGGAACACCTTTTTATTGCTATTCAACAGCCACGCTGGAACGCCATTTCCGCGTGATGGATGGTGCATTTAAAGATACCGATCATTTGCTGTGCTACGCGATGAAGGCCAACTCCAATCAGGCTGTAATTAAAACCATGGCAGCCTTGGGTGCGGGCATGGATGTTGTTTCGGAAGGCGAGCTTCGCCGTGCTCTCGCTGCCGGTGTGCCTGCCCGCAAAATTGTGTTTTCAGGTGTGGGCAAGACGGCAAAGGAAATGGCTTATGCTTTGCGCGAGGGCATTGCCTGTTTTAATGTCGAGTCCGAACCAGAATTGGAATTACTATCATCTGTGGCGCAGCGCGTGGGCCAACGCGCCTCCATTTCGATCCGCGTGAACCCAAATGTTGACGCAAAGACCCATGCCAAAATATCAACAGGCAAGGCCGAGGATAAATTCGGCATTTCCTATTTGCGCGCTTCCGAAGCCTATGCCAGGGCTGCGGCCTTACCCAATATTGATGTGGTGGGCGTGGATATGCATATTGGCAGCCAGATCACCGAGCTTGCGCCTTTTGAACAGGCCTTCAAACTGATGGCTGAGTTAGTGACTAAACTAAAATCCGAAGGCCATAACATCCGCCATCTCGATTTGGGTGGCGGGCTGGGCGTGCCTTATCGCGGCGACAATGATATTCCGCCACATCCGGATGAATATGCCGCCATGGTCAAAAAGACACTTGGCCATTTGGGCCTCAAATATATGCTCGAGCCGGGCCGCATGATTGTGGGCAACGCTGGCATTTTGGTGTCGCGCGTCATCTATGTGAAGGAAAATGAAGGCCGCAAATTCATCATTCAGGATGCAGCGATGAATGATTTAATCCGCCCCACGCTTTATGAAGCCTTTCACGAGATTTTGGCGGTTGAAGAAAGCCGCAATGACCAAGCCGAGGAAGCCGACGTTGTAGGCCCCGTTTGTGAATCAGGCGATTATTTTGCAAAAGGCCGCAGGCTTCCCAAGTTGGAACAGGGCGATTTGATCGCGGTGATGACGGCAGGCGCTTATGGCGCGGTGCAATCAGGCACTTACAACACCAGGCCACTGATCGCCGAGGTTTTGGTGAAGGATGATCAGTTTGCCTTGGTGCGGCCGCGCCAGACTTATGAAGAATTGATCGGATTAGACCATCTAGCACCCTGGCAATGATTGCCATTTTTTTGGTGGAATCATGTTATAATCAACCGTGATGAACACTGAACCACCAAATCACCTGGATCTCAAAATCAGTTTCCAACGCGCTGTGCTGCTGTTGGAAAAGATTTGGCAGGCGTTGCAACGGCCATTGATCGCTTTTGGCATTGCCATTTTTGTTTTGGCATCAGGTGCATTGGAGTGGCTCCCCAAATGGCTTCAAATTTGTATTTTGGCGGTTCTGGCCTTAGGTTTTTTATTCAGCCTGAAAAATCTGCTAGGCGTAAAATCAGCCAGCCGATTAGTCGCCATGCGCCGCATGGAACAACAATCGGAAATCAATCACCGCAGTCTTTCGGGTCATGATGATGGCCTTGTTGCCGAAGCAAATGATGATCAGGCTGAAGCCTTGTGGGAGGAACATAAGCGCCGCCAATTGGCCGCTTTGGCAGATGTGAAGATTGCGCCGCCAAAATCGGCCTGGCGCAAATTTGATCCCTTGGCGTTGCGCGTTCCGGTGGCGCTGGCGGCCTTATCTGCGCTGTTGCTGGGTTCGGGCGATCTGATTTCAAACGCCAGGAACGCCTTGAACATTTTGCCTGCGGTTCCGCCACCAACCTTATCGCTGGATGCCTGGTTGAAGCCACCAACTTATACCGGCAAGCAGCCAATCCTATTAACCAGTGTGGCAATGCACGAAAAATTGGCCGCCTCACCCGAAATTCTGATTCCTGAAAATTCAAGCTTGAGCATTCGCGCCGTGGGTGCTGCAAATCCAAGACTGGCGTTTTATTCGCCCGGCACAACGCCAACTGCTGAGACTGAAATCAAATCCATTGCCGCGAAAATCAGTTCAAATGAATCACGCTATACCGCCGAGGTAAAACTCGATCGGCCCGTCACTGTAAAATTGTTTGACGACACCAAGGAACTGGCATCTTGGCCTATTACTTTGATCCCCGATGAAGCACCAAAAATCGCTTTTGTGGATGAGCCAAAAGCCGGAGAAAACGGTGCGCTTAATGTGCACTGGAAAGCCTCCGATGATTATGGCGTCAAATCTCTCAGCGCAGAAATCGCTTTGGCTGATGAACAAGAGAACGGAACCGGTTTTGAAAGCAACGGTGTGTTTCTCTATGACCCACCCGAGTTTAAAATATCACTACCAAAGCCGGGCGCAAAATCCGAAGACACCACCACCAAACAGGATTTAAGCGCCCACCCATGGGCCGGTCTTTATGTGACAATGGTGCTGACCGCCAAGGATGCCGCAGGCCACGCCGCATCAACTGAGCCTAAGCGCTTCAAACTGCCTGAGCGCGGATTCTTCCGCTTCCTCTCGCGTTCAATTATCGAACAGCGCAAAAAGCTGATCATGGCGCCTGATGATGCACCCGATGTGGCCACGATGCTCGATGCCATATTGGCCTATCCCTATAGTATTCGTGACCACAGTAAATTGGTGCTTAATCTTGCTGTGATCAAAGCCGGCTTGGCCAATGCAGGCGAGACTGATGATATAAAAACCGCTGTGGCAAATCTTTGGCCACTGGCCGTTGCCATTGAGGAAGGTGAGATGCTGGATGTGCGCGCCGAGTTGCGTGACTTGAAACAGCAGCTTGAACAAGCCCTCAAAGACGGTGCCTCACAAGAGCGCATTGCCGAACTGACTGACAAGATGCGCAATGCGATGGATCGGCTTCTCGAACAAATGCGCAAGGAAGCTCAAAAGCGCCTTGCCGATGGCAGTTTGAAGCCCGACCAACAAGGCAAATCCATCAGCCGCGAAGACTTGCAAAAGATGCTCGATTCGATCGAAGAGATGAATAAGGGCGGCTCGAAAGATGCAGCCCAGGACATGCTTTCACAGCTTGATCAATTGTTGCAGAACTTGCAGCCCGGTCTTTCGTCAGAAGCTGGCAAAGATGGCGATCCCGATTTGCAACGAAAATTGGATGGCCTGTCAGACTTAATGCGCCGCCAGCAGCAATTGATGGATCAAACCCAAAGGCTGCCGCAACCGGGGGAGGGCGAGCAATCGCCTAATAAACCTGATTCAGGTTCAGGCGGTTTGGCAGACAGGCAAGGTTCGCTGTCGGAAATGCTGGACCGCCTCAACCGTGAATTAGGCCCTGATGGGCAAAGCGAATTGGGCGATGCCAGCAAAAACATGAAGGGCGCCAAGGGTGCTTTGAAGGACGGTTCGAAAGACGAGGCGCTTCGCCAGCAGGGTGATGCCATGAAACAGATGCAGGATGGCGCGCAAAAGCTCGGCAAGAAACTGGCTGAACAAGGCAAAGGCAAGACCGGCCAGCAAGGCAAGGAAAGCGAAGCCGGTGGCAAAAACGATGATCCATTAGGCAGGCCCCGCGCCACGCACAATCCTGATGTCGGCCCCAATAAAAACATGGTGCCCTCAGAGCAATCGATGCGACGCGCCCGCGAAATTCTCGAAACACTGCGCCAAAAATACGACGATCCGAATTTAGGGTCAGGCGAGAAGGCCTATATCGACCGCCTGTTGCGCGGGTTGTATTAGAGGATAGGTTCCACCATCTAAAAGCCTATCATTGCCGGACTTGTTCCGGCAATCCATTATCCAACATGCGAGATAGTTGATCTGGCGAAGCGTCTCGAGGGACAGGCCTTGCGGAAAGCGAAATCAAGCCGCTGCGCTCAATGAATAAGCGCGCTTTGTGAAACTTCATTTCACCACATGGCCCACAAAAGGCAGTTCGCGGAATTGATGCGCCATATCCATGCCATAACCCACAACGAACTTATCGGGACAATCAAAACCGCAGAAATCAGCTTTAATGCTGGCCGCCAGATGACCGGGCTTGAACAGCAACACGGCTGATTTGACCGACTTGGCCCCTCGCGCCGAAAGTAAGTCCTTGGCATAGGCTAAAGTGCGGCCCGACTCCAAAATATCATCAACCAGCAACACATCGCGGCCTTCAACAATCGATTCGATGTCGCGTAGCACATCCACATGGCCCGACGATGTTTGCGCGGCGCGGTAGCTGGCCAAAATCATGAAATCTACTTCGGGCGAAAGTCCCGCATGATGCATGGCGCGAATTAAATCAGCCGCAAAAATGAAACTGCCCTTCAACACCGGCACCACCAAAAGACGGTGCGGGTTTAAAGTTGCTATCTCTTTGGCCAAGGTCGAAATGCGTTCGGCAATCTGGGCCTCGGAAAACAAGACATCGATGCGATGCCCGTCAATGGTGATGCTGCTCATGCTAAATTTCTCATGGGTTAGCGTTTGAGCTTATTTCGTCGCCATGTGCAAAGCGAATCTGCAAGTTTTTCGCAAGTTCTGGCGGTGATGCCACCCGCGTGGTGAAACTGGTGGTTTCGCCGGGCCGCAAAGGCCTGGCCGACGTATCCAATGTCCAAACATACAGCTCTTTTGCATCATCGCCATGAAGCGCGAAGCGCAAAGACGGGATTTTGCGAATCGAACTAGTGGAATTGCTGATCTCACCCTTGATCATCAACACATGGGCCCCATTCACAATTGTGTTTTGTTGTTCGATGTGGCGAATATCCAGCCCATAGATATTCACACTATAGCCAAGTTTTTCGTAGATTTGCGCTGTCGCTGGTGCCGCCAAGACAATCGTCTCTGGCATGAGGGCCGCCGAAACAAAGGGGGCCAGCAAAAACAGGCCGAGCGAAGCCCAGCCACTGGCCCGCTTCAGGCGCAGACGGCGTTTGGCGGCAAATTCTTCTTGCGCGTTTTTGGCTGCTTCAACCAAACGCTGCACGTCAAATTCAGGTTCACTGCGTTGATCAATCATGCGGGATACCGACCGGCTGGGCACTGCCACAACATCAATAACTGGATGCTCCTTCCAGCGATGACCACAATGGCGGCAGGATACGCTAAAGGCCGAATTGCCATGATTGTGACCATCAATGTCATAGCGTGTGGCGCAAGATGGGCAACTGACGATCATCGCGTTTGGTCGACCTTGGGGCTGGGCCTCTCCAAAAGGCCTGATTGTTCTGCTAGAGCCTAACAACAAACGTAGTTAATGCGCGGTTAAGGCCATGCGGGCAAAAAGGTGGAAGAAGATTCGGAGATGCGTGATTGATTGAGTTGCAGGGTGTTGGTTTGCGCTATGGCGATGGACCAGAGATTTTGAAGGATGTGAGCTTCAAGATGGAACAGGGCGATATGCGGTTTTTGACGGGCCCTTCGGGGGCAGGCAAATCATCGCTGCTGCGCATGTTGTTCATGGCGCTGAAGCCAAGTCGCGGTGTGGTGTCGATCTTTGGTCGTGATTCAGCCAGCCTGCCGCCTGCTGAGCTGCCTTTGCTGCGGCGGCGCATTGGTGTGGTGTTTCAGGATTTCCGTTTACTGGGTCACCTCTCAACCTTTGAAAATGTGGCTTTGCCGCTGCGGGTGATTGGTCAAAAGCCTGACCAATATAAGCAGGATGTTCTCGATCTCCTGGATTGGGTCGGCCTGAAAGATCAAGTCCATGCGCGGCCTGAGATTCTGTCGGGTGGTGAAAAACAGCGCGCGGCCATTGCCCGCGCTGTGGTTTCAAAGCCGGAAATTCTGCTGGCCGATGAACCAACCGGCAATGTCGATCCGGTTTTGGCCAAGCGGTTGTTACATCTGTTTTTGGAATTGAACCGGCTTGGAACAACCGTGTTCCTTGCAACCCATGATCTGACTTTGATTAAAAGTGCCAAGGCATCTGTACTGCGACTTGAGTCGGGCATGTTGAAAGGCGAGGGCTTGTGATGGACGAAATCATTTCAAAGCCGGCAGCGATTATTCCCTCGGAGGCCGCACCTCTACGCACCATGACGGTGACCATGACGGTGATGTGTTATCTGGCCTGCTTGGCTATTGGCGCCTTGGTGCTGATCAACCGTGCCGTTGATGATTGGACCCATGGCATTTCGCGCGAAGTGACGGTGCAACTGCGCCAATTGAGCAATGTCGATATGGAAGCTGAGCTGCAAAAGGCGGTTGAACTTTTGCAAGCCACCCCTGGCGTGACCGGAGTCGAAGCGCTTGATCGCAAGGCCAGTTTGAAACTTTTGGAGCCTTGGCTGGGCAAGGCCAATTTAGATGAATTGCCGGTGCCGCGCCTCATTCGGGTGACAATTGATGAGGCGAACCCACCAGATTTTACCGTGATCGAGAAGAATTTGACGGCCAACGTCAAAGGCTCAAGCCTTGATACGCACCGGCGCTGGGAAACCGAATTGGCGCGCATGGCCCACAGTCTTACGCTGCTATCATGGTGGATATTGGCGCTGATCTGTGGCTCGGCCGTGGCGATGGTGATTTTTGCGGCGCGATCAGCCCTTGATGCCAATCGTGAGGTTGTTGATGTGTTGCGTTTGGTGGGGGCGAAAAACAGCTTCATCGCCAGACAGATCGGCCAGCGCTTTTTGATCACAGGTCTTGGCGCAGGCTTTGCCGGGATCATTTTGGCTGGCCTGACATTTTTTCTTCTGGGCTCTACAGGCCAAGCCGGTGATGCCGGTGTTGCGGCGGCAAGCTATGGCCTGATCTTTGCGCCGCAAGGTGAGATGATTTATACAATTGCATATCTATTGGCAGTGCCGATTGCGGCTACGTTCATTGCACTTCTGACGGCGCGGTTGACGCTGAGCCATATGTTGCAGGCTGCACCATGATTGTTTTGCGTTCGATTATTTTCAATGTGATCTTCTATTTGAATTTGGTGCTGTTTCTGGTTCTGGGGTCATGGCTTTTGCTGGCCCCCAGAATCTGGGCCATTCGCGCCTTGCAGCTTTGGGCCAAGACATCGCTGTGGTGGCTAGAAATCATTTGCAACATCAAGATCGAGGTACGGGGCCGTGAGAACATCATGCAAGGCTCTTGCTTGGTAGCGGGTAAACACCAATCATTCTGGGAGACTTTCGCTATTCTGCCTTTGTTCAATGACCCCTGCATGGTGTTGAAGCGCGAGCTGACCTTGATTCCATTTTTTGGCTGGTTTTGTCTGAAATTCAAGATGATTGCAGTGGAAAGAACTGCGGGCAGTGCCGCCTTGCGGCAGTTGGTAGTAAGGGGCCGTGAAGAAATTGCGCGCGGTCGTGAAGTTATCATCTTGCCTGAAGGCACGAGACGAAGCCCTGACGATCCACCCGATTACAGGCCGGGGGCCGCCGCACTTTATAATGCGTTGGGTGTTCCATGTGTGCCCTTTGGCTTAAACTCGGGCCTGTTTTGGCCAAGGCGTAAGTTTTTACGAAATCCCGGAACAATTATTGTAGAGTTTCTGCCAGCCATTCCGGCGGGCTTGCCGCGCAAGGAGTTTCAGCAAAAACTGCAGAATGCGATCGAGCAAAGTTCGACAAAGTTGATTGAAGAGGCGCGCAACGCTCGCGTACAAAAATAGAACACGCTATCGACTCCTAATCTTGTTCGTGTTATGTTTCACTCGCAGTTAGCGTTGGTTTAAAGCATGAATGTGATTTCTCCACCTCTCAAGGGCCTTCTGCCCCGCATTTCCCAGCAGATTTGGGAGATGAAATACCGCCTGCCTTTGGCGGGGGGTGGAGCTGAAGCCTCGCTGGAGGAAAGCTTCTGGCGCGTTGCCAAATCTGTGGCTGGTGCCGAAAAACCTGAAAACCAGGAACTTTATGCGCGCCAGTTTTTTGAACTGATGGCCAATTTGCGCTTTCTGCCCGCAGGCCGGATTTTAGCTGGTGCCGGAACCCAGCGTGCCGTGACGCTGTTTAATTGTTTCGTGATGGACAAAATTGCTGATTCCATCCCCGGCATTTTTAATGGTTTGAATGAAGCCGCCCAGACTTTGCAACAAGGCGGCGGCATTGGCCATGATTTTTCAACGCTGCGACCAAAGGGGGCTTTGGTGCATGGCGTGGGTGCTGATGCTTCTGGCCCTTTGAGCTTTATGGATGTGTGGGATGCCATGTGCCGCACCATCATGTCGGCTGGGGCCAGACGTGGCGCCATGATGGGCACCTTGCGCTGCGATCATCCAGACATTGAGGCTTTTGTGGAGGTGAAACGCGATGCTGTAAAGTTGCGCAATTTCAACCTCTCGGTTCTGGTGACAGACGCTTTTATGGCCGCTGTGAAAGATGACGCAGCTTGGCCTTTGATTTTTGATGGTGTTGTTTACAAAACCATATCAGCCCGCAGCTTATGGCAGAAGATCATGAAGGCCACTTATGATTGCGCCGAACCGGGTGTGATCTTCATTGACCGGATCAACGCAACAAATCCACTTTCCTATTGCGAGGTCATTTCCTGCACCAACCCTTGCGGCGAGCAGCCCTTGCCAGCCTATGGCGCCTGCCTGTTGGGTTCATTGAATTTAACCCGCTTCGTGAATGCGCCATTTGAACCTAAAGCCGATCTGGATTTCGACGCATTGAAGGCCGCAACGTCTCTGGCGATCCGCTTCTTGGATGATGTGGTCGATGTTTCGAATTATCCTTTGCCGCAACAAAAACAAGAAGCAATGAACAAGCGGCGCTTAGGATTAGGCATTACGGGTTTGGCGGATGCCTTGCTCATGTGCGGCCTGCGCTATGGTTCACTTGAGGCGGCGGAGTGGGCCGCGAGCTGCATGGCCGTTATTCGTGATGCAGCTTTAGAAGCCAGCGCCGCACTGGCCAAGGAGAAGGGCGCATTTCCGCTTTTTGATGCTGAAGCTTATCTGGCCACAGCCTATGCTCAAAGCTTGAGTGCAACCCAACGCGCCCTGATTAGGCAGTGTGGTTTGCGCAACGGCTTGCTCACATCAATTGCGCCAACGGGTACGATCTCTCTGCTGGCGGGCAATGTATCAAGCGGCATAGAGCCGATTTTCAATGCCGGTTATGAGCGCCAGATTATCAATGCTGATGGCAGTCATCGATCGGAAATGTTGGAAGACTTTGCCATCGCATTATGGAGGTCGCGGGCGGATCGAAAGCACAGTTTGCCGCCGCATTTTGTGACAGTCGAAGATTTGAGCCCCGACGATCATTTGAGAATGGCCGCCGCGGTTCAGCCCTTTGTTGACAGTTCAATTTCCAAGACTGTGAATGTGCCTGAGATGATCGATTTCAAAAGCTTCACCACAGTTTATGAAAATGCCTATGCGCTGGGCCTTAAAGGCTGCACGACATTCAGACCCAATGACATTACCGGCTCAATTTTAAAGTTGGCAAAGCCCGCCAAGGAGCTGTGCCCGTCTTGTGGAAGTGCTGATCTGGTGGCCAAAGAAGGCTGTAAATCATGCACCAATTGCGGCTTTGCGCTCTGCGGCTGAATTTAGGGTTTGACAATTCTCAAATTGTGTTCTATGTTTGTTCTCATGCAAATACATGGCACCCCAATTACCCTTTCATCCCCCCAAGACGCCGATATGGCGGAACGCTTTTGGTATTGGCAGGGCACCACGGGCCGAAAATATATTCATTCGGTCTATGATGTGGACTGTTGCCCACCCCTGCCGGGTGCGGTTTATGTGGGTGTGAAACGCGCTGGCCATTTGCGCATTGCCGTGACAGTCGGGCGCTTCCTGCCCTTTTGGCACAAGGCCTTGCCAGAAAAAGATGCCACACGTTTACAGCGCTTGGGCGTGGATGAAGTGCATGTGCATTTGCTGGCACGCGGATCCGAAATGGCCGAGGCCATTATGCAGGATTTGAGCTCAGCCTTGAACAATGAAGCTGGGGTTCAAGGTTTGAACGAGCGGGCAACTTCATGGGTCAATGCGGCTTGATGATGAAAGGCGTGCTGCGAGTGCTTCAAGTTTTTGGTCTTTGATGCCAAGGCCCTTAAGATGCGCCACGGTGTTGCGAACATAATCCACGCAACTTCCAGCCAGCCCGATGCCTTGTTTTACTTTCGCAATTGTCTGCTCATCTGATTGAGGCGCAAAAAATTGCGGGTGATCGCGCTGAACAATATAAGTGATGGCCTTAACCGGTTTTTGGTCTTCAAGCAGCGACACCGATTTTATGACTTCGCGGTAAACATGCGTAATCAACTCGCGCTGCCGAATATGGGCGATAACCTCATTCCAATCATCATGCGAAACTTCATAGACGACACCAACACATGAGCCACCGCGATCAAGCCCCAAAACCAAACCCGGTTTTTCCGGCGTGCCGCGATAATGATGCGAGATGACACAAAGGCTACGATGATAGCCGATAATCCGCGCTGGATAAGACTTTTGAAACGCGAAGTCTGGCCGCCACATCAGTGACCCATAAGCAAAAATATGACGACAGCGATCAGCTTCTGAATTCAAGTTCTTTAACTCTTCTTGGGCACGCGTCCAAAATCGGGTGCGGCCGTATCTTGCCCAGCCGCGATAATGTTGCGGCGCGCATCTCTGGCCCTTGTGAATAGATTGAACAATGTCTCACCATCACCCCAGCGCACCGCGCGCTGCAACACCGCCAACTCTTCAGTAAAGCGCCCCAGCATTTCAAGCACCGCGTCTTTATTATTCAAAAACACATCGCGCCACATGGTGGGGTCAGACGCGGCAATGCGGGTGAAATCACGAAAACCGCTGGCCGAATATTTTATCACTTCTGTATCCGTGACACTTTCAAGATCGGAGGCGGTGGCCACTGTTGTGTAAGCAATGAGATGCGGCAGATGGCTGGTGATGGCCAAAACCAGATCATGGTGATCAGCCGTCATCAATTCGGTTTTCGATCCCAAAGCCTGCCAGAAGGCTTCAAGCTTGGCCGTCATCTGCGCATCACCATCCGGCAAGGGCGTTAAAATGCACCAGCGATTTTCAAAAAGCTCGGCAAAGCCCGAACGCGGGCCCGATTGCTCGGTGCCAGCGATGGGATGGCCCGGGATGAAATGAACGCCCTTAGGGATATGAGGTTCACAATCACGGACAATGGCACCCTTCACCGAACCAACATCAGTGAGAATGGCGCCCTGTTTCAACGCCGGCCCAATTTCGGCCGCCAAAGTACCGCAGGCCCCGACTGGAACACACATGATGACCAAATCTGCACCGCGCACAGCGTCAGCGGCGTGATCATAAACCTGATCGACCAATCCTATTTCCATGGCCACTTTGCGAGTCTCGGCACTCTTGGCATGACCGACAATGGATTTGGCCAAGCCTTTCTGGCGCATCGCATGGCACAGCGAAGAGCCAATAAGACCAAGACCCAGCACGGCTACTTTTTCGAACATAAAACTCATTTCATAAATTCCGTCAATGCTGCGATAAATGCATGATTGGCCTCTTCAGAACCAACCGACAAACGCAGGCAGGTCGGAAGACCATAAGAATCAACCCGGCGCAATATAAGCCCGCGCGAAACCAGAAATGCATCGGCCTCAGCAGCTTTTTCAGTATCGCCAAAATGAATCAGCAGAAAATTGCCAACGCTTGGCGTAACCACAAGCCCCAGTTTCTTGATCTCAACTGACAGCCACTCAAGCCACTTTGAATTATGCGCAATGGCTTGTTCGATGAAGGCCACATCTTCCATGGCCGCAGCACCCGCCGCAATCGCGGGTGTGCTGACATTGAAGGGGCCACGAATGCGGTTCAACACATCAGCCACGCCGGGCGGGCAATAGGCCCAGCCGATGCGAACACCCGCAAGACCAAATATTTTAGAAAATGTGCGGGTCATGACCACATTGGCATTGTCTTCAACCAGTTTGATGCCCGCATCATAGTCATTGGCCAATACATATTCGGCATAGGCCGCATCAAGAACCAGCAACACATGTGATGGCAGGCCTTGATGCAAGCGCTTGACCTCTGCATAAGTGAGGTACGTTCCCGTCGGATTATTGGGGTTCGCCAAAAACACGATTTTGGTGGCAGGTGTGACGCGAGACAATATTTCACCCACATCAGCGGTAAAGTTTTTTTCTGGCGCAATGATCGGCGTGGCACCATTGGTGGCAATGGCGATAGGATAAACCAGAAAACCGAATTCACAATAAATCGCTTCATCGCCCGGCCCCAGATAGGCATGGGCCAACATTTGCAACAACTCATCAGAACCTGTGCCACCGCAAATGATATTTGCCGCATTCAAGCCATAGCGCTTGGCAATCGCCTCACGAAGCTTTGTGGCACTGCCATCAGGATAGAGTGCGAGATTCTGGGCGACGGCTTCCTGATAGGCAGCAAGGGCTTTGGGGCTTGGCCCCAAGGGTGATTCATTGGACGAAAGCTTATACACCTTCCCCGTCTTTGGCCCCGATTTGCCGGGCACATAGGCATGAATGTCGAGAATGCCCGGTCTGGGCACCGGACCTTGAAAAGAAGACACTTAAACCTCCACCGCGATGGCGCTGCTATAATGGCCAGCGATCTTAAGCTTGAGCAGAGCATTTGAACGCATCAAGCCCACCAGCGGCCCCTCATGCTCGGTCAAAAATCCCGGCAGGCTTGAAAGCCGGTGCGAACCGATCTTGGTTTGCCACAGGGGTTGCGGTAAAAAATCACGCGGCAGCTTTCCTTCTGTAATCACCAAGGTTTCATCCAAGCCACTGGCTTCAACGGGCGCTTGACCAATCAATAAAAGCTTCGGCAAATCATCTTCCTTGAGCATGGGCAGGCTGGCAATAATTTGTGCTTTGCCGGCATGGCCAGCCGCGAACGCATCCACCCATGGCTGCTCGGTTTCCACCACACACAAATCGCCCGGCGTTGCGTCAATCTGCATCAAGGCTTGTGCTTCATCGCGATATTCTTCCACGGCAATTGCGCCAAAATAATCGCGAAGGCGCAGGCGGTGCGCAATGTTGGCGTTTAAATGTTTGCTGACATGCAAGGTGATGGGCGCTTGCCGCAAACTTGAATCACTGATGATGGCCCGCCAAATGCGCAGGATAAGTGCTGGTGAAACATCGGTTTCTTTCGCACGTTCCAAGAGGCGTCTGATGATTTCTGCCTCTCGTGTTGGCCGCAGCGGCGATGCAAAAACTTGCTGATCATGTTGCTTGGCCCGCTTGACCTGCGCTGTAACATCCACGCGCTTGGCCAGAAGATCAAGAATATGATCGTCAATTTCATCAAGCGTCTTCCTGGCCTCAACAAGTGTTGGAGCCTTTGCAGAACTATGATCCCCAGAATTCATTTTTTTGTGTCCAAAGCCTTCACTGAACCGTCAAACAACGTCATAAGGAAAATGGCCAGCAAAAGCAAAGCGCCTATGAATTTTCATTTGCCTTGTGTGAATGTTGGGGGGCTGGCAGAAAAGCCGGCTTAAAGCGCGGCAGAGAACGCCTGATTTTTCGCCCCGGCGCATAGGCATAAACCTGCTTTTGGGCCTCAACAATCAAGACACCCGAAAGCCCCCGCAAGCTATAGCCGCCGAGTTTTTCAACCATATGGGCCAGCCGCGAACCGGCAAGCTTTAATGATGGCGGCATGGCCAAGGCATATTCAATGCTGGAGATTGAAAACTGCGCCGCCCGCAACAGGCCTTGCAGCTGCGACCGCGAAAACGGCTGGCCATGACCAAAGGGGGAAACATCCATCATCGCCCAAAGACTGCTGCGATTAGGCACCACGAGAAGCAGCTTGCCTTGCGGGGTGAGAACCCGCCAAATTTCCTCGAGCAATTCTTCAGGACTGTCGGTAAACTCCATCGAGTGTATCAGCAATGCCACATCAACGGCATTGTCACTCAGTGGCAGATCAAGCTCATCAACAAGGGCGGAAGCAACTGGCCCTGATTCGGGCCAATGGATAACCCCGCGTCTGGCCATCATGAATGCAAGTTGCCGCGGCGCAAGGTCTTCGGTTTTATTGAAATAGGGCGTGGCATAGCCAAGGCCCAAAATAGAAGCATGCGGATCACTGGGCATGTGAGCAGCCAGCTTGGCCGCAATAATACGCTGGGTAGCCTTTCCCAACGAATTCGCATAGTATTCTCGGAGATCAACAACATCCATGGCTTAATGCCTTTAGCGCCAATAAAGTCATCGGTCACTCAAACTTTCAAACAGGGTTTTTAAATGTCTCACATCGATATGCGTCAATTTATGTGTCTTGAAGATAATTATGGTGTGATCATTCATGATAGTGTGACGGGGGCTACCGCCTCAATTGATGCCCCTGACGCCGATGCGGTTGAAAAGCAGCTAAAAAAATATGGCCGCCAACTCACCCATATTTTTACCACTCACCACCATGCCGACCATGTGCAAGGCAATCTGCGGCTGAAGGAATTATTTGGCTGCAAGATCATTGGCCCCAAGGCCGAAGCTGCTAAAATTCCCGGCATTGATATTCAGGTTTCAGGGGGTGATAAATTCATCTGGTCAAACCGCGAAGTGTTTGTTCATGATTGTCCAGGCCATACCCTCGGTCATATTGCCTTTACCATCCCTTCCGAATTTTCATTGTTTGCCGGCGACACGCTTTTTGCGGTGGGCTGCGGCCGGGTGATCGAAGGAACGATGGAACAGATGTATAAATCGGTAAATCAGTTCAAGGCATTGTCCCCCAGCGTCTTTGTCTATTGCGGCCATGAATATACCGAGGCCAATATCCGCTTCGCATTGACCATCGAACCGGGCAACAAGGCCCTGCAAAACCGGGCGGAGTTTGTGGCCAAGCAGCGCGCCAAGGGTGAAATGACCTGCCCGAGTACAATTGCTGATGAATTGAAAACCAATCCCTATCTGCGTTGTGATAGCCCAGAAATCAGGAAGGTTTTGGGGATGGAAGTGGCAACGGACGCTGAAGTTTTCGCTGAAATCCGCACCCGCAAAAACAATTTCAAATAGGTTTTTTGAAGAGCATATCTTTTGCTGCCACGACGGCCCCGATGGTGATGAGAACACAGCCAACGGCAATCGACCAGTGATAGGTTGCAAAACCTGATAAGATCAGGATCACCGTCGATAGCAATGGCGCTGCATAGGATGCAGCGCCCAAGACCATGCGGTCACCATGTTTCATGCCATAATCCCAAAAATAGAATGCCGCACCCATCGGCAATAGACCAAGCCCAATGATTGCGAACCATTGCGCTGATGAGAGCGGCCAAAGGCTCGGCTCAAGTATAAAATGGCTGATGCCAGATAGAGCGGCACAGGCAAAACAAAAGCCGGCAACAATATCAGACGGTACATCACCATATTTTCGGATCAATACCGAAAAGCCCGCCCACATGATGGCATAAGGAATCGCAATAATGTGACCCAGCTGCAAACCTGTGGTCAGCGAAAAGCTCTGGCCTTTGCTGATGACAAAAAATGCGCCGCCCAAGCCCAGTACGACGCCAGCAAGATGATACCAACGCAATTTTTCACCCGGGGCAAAAGCCGAGAACACCACAATGAGCAACGGCCAGAGATAGGCAATCAAATTGACTTCAACGACGGGGGCATTACGAACCGCCAGAAAATAGAGAAAATGACAGCCAAACAAGGCCCCAACATTCAAAGCCCATACTTGCCATATCTGCGATGTCAAAACGGAAAAGGCATCAGGGCGAAACGGCCATGAAGCAACGCCCAGCAATCCGCCTATGAAAAAGCTCATCGCGATCAATTGCAATGGCGGAACTCCGCCCGCCATTTTTGAGAGCATGGCCAGCAAGCCCCACATTAGAACCGCCAAAAAGCCTATGGCCGTTGCCGCATTGCGGCTCATTCAATCCTCTGGCGACTGTTGATATATTGATGGCCAATAACGCTCAAGAACACACCCGCGAGAATGATCAATCCGCCCATCACCGAATAGCGATCTGGCACTTCGCCGGCGAAGGCCCAAGACCAGAACGGATTTATGACCGCATCCATCATCGCCAGCAATGAAAGTGTAATGGCCGGAACAGTGCGTGCTCCCATGCCATAAAACACCAAGGGAATTGCCAGCTGCACCGGCCCCATGAGAACCAAAAGCAGAAACGAATGCAAATTGATGTCGAAGGCGCTTCCGCCAGCAAACGGGAACAGGCTGAACAGGCCGGCCAAAAGGAAAGATAATAGGCCGCCGACGCAAATGGCAGGCATCATGTCATAATTCCGATAACGCCTCAGCATCAAAGTCTGGGTTGCAAATGTCAGAGGCACACCAAAGCACAAAATGAGGCCGAGGATCTGTCGTGAATCGTTTGCTGCAAAGCCATGCCAGCCAATAATCACGGCTCCCGCCATGGCGACCATTGCCGCAAGCCAGGCCAGCCAGCCCGGGCGCTCTCCCGTGATCCACGGAGACAGCAAGCCCGTAAACAATGGTGATGTGGCACCGATGACCGAGACTGTAGCTGTGGCGGTTAAAGTGAGCGATGTGATATAGAAAGTGGTTCCAGCCGCAAAACACACCGCCATACAGATCAGTGCAAAGCTGGGAATGGCGCTGAAAATTCGCCCCGTGTCGCGGCCATAGGCAATGACCAAATAGCAAAGCAGCGCTACGGCCATCCAGAAGCCACGCCAGCAATTGATTTGCCATCCTGTCAAATTATGGTCATCGGCGTTGATCAGCCGCACAAACAGCCCAGACAAGCTCCAACCGAGATTTGCGAGCAGCACGTAGACGACACCAAATCCGAAACCCTGCCTGCTGCTCGTCATATTCGCTCCGAATCGAAAAGACTTTAGCTAAAACAGTTATTCCCGCAAGATCAGTTACACCCATATTTCAACTTTAAATTGAATTTAATGAAATTAATCCCGCAACTTGATATTATCGGGGTCATAGGGGCTTTCGACGAGAAGTGTGGTCTTGAACATTTTGCCCAGAATTTTAATTTCGAGCTCAGTTCCGACTGCGGCAAACTCAGGCTTCACCATGGCAAGTGCCAATGACTTGTTAGCACGCCAGCCAAAGCCGCCATTGGTGGCGCGGCCGATCAATTTGCCTTTTGAGTAAATCGGCTCAGACCCACGCGCATCGGAATCGCCATCTGTCACGCCATGCACTTCCATGGTCACGAAATTCCAATTGAGACCTTTCTCGCGTGCCTCAACCAAAGCATCGCGGCCGATAAACTGACCTTTGTTTGGATGTACGAAGCGGTCCAATCCTGATTCATAAGCCGAATATTCAATGGAAAGTTCACGAGGGATTAAGCGATAGGATTTTTCAATCGACAGCGAAGACATAGCCTTGATGCCATAAGGCTTGATGCCAAACTCCTGGCCAGCCGCCATCAATTGATCAAACAAAGCAATCTGCTGTTCGACTGGCACATGGAACTCATAACCCAGCTCGCCAACGAAATTCACGCGCAGCACATGAGCCGTGGCTGTACCAACAGCAAGCTCTTTGCCTGAAAGCCATGGGAAGGCTTCATTGCTGAGATTGGCATCCGTGAGCTTTGCTAAAACTTTGCGGCTGTTTGGCCCGGCGAGAACCAAAACCCCCAAGCGCGATGTGATGGCATTCAACCGTACCAAACCGTCAGTGGGGCAAAGCTTGCGCAGATAATCATGGTCATGGCGCTCATAAGCACCAGCCGACACCAGATAAAACCGACCCGGCGCTGCTTCATAAACCGTGAACTCCGAACGAACACCACCGCGTGGCGAAAGCAGATGGCACAGTGCGATTCGGCCCTGCTTTTTGGGAATCTTATTGGCAAGTATCGACTCGAGCCATTCACGCGCCTTCGGGCCAGTCACTTCCATCTTGGCGAAGGCCGACATGTCCTGAAGGCCGACATTGTTCATCACATTCAAACATTCTTCACCAACAAACTTGAAAGAGTTTGAACGACGAAACGACCATTTCTCAACGATGCGTCCATCGTCAGTTGCTGGCGCATGATTGTGATTGGTCAGCGTGTCATCGGAGTTAAGCTCGGCAGCTGTGAGCGCATAGCCCTTGGGTGCAAACCAGCCCGGCCTTTCCCAGCCATAGACTGAGCCGAACACCGCGCCCAAATCCTTCATCCGATCATAAACCGCAGTGCGCTTTAATGGCCTTGCCGCTGAACGCTCCTCTTCAGGATAATGCGGTGTGAACACGTTGGCATAAGCTTCCTCGTTCTTGGTTTTGAGATAGCCCTTTGTGGCATAAGGCCCGAAGCGCCGCGGATCGACACCCATCATGTCAATAGTGGGCTCGCCATCGACAATCCATTCCGCCAATTGCCAGCCCGCACCACCAGCGGCGGTTACGCCAAAGCTATGACCTTCATTGAGCCAGAAATTCTTCTTGTCCCAAGCCGGCCCAATAATGGGTGAACCATCAGGCGTGTAGGCAATGGCCCCATTATAAACTTTCTTGATACCGACTTCGCCGAATGCTGGCACGCGCACGATGGCCGCTTCGATATATGGCCCCAAGCGATCAAGATCTTCCTGGAACAATTCATATTCGCTTTGATCGGATGGCCCATCAACATAACAAACCGGCGCGCCTTTTTCGTAGGGCCCCAACAACAGCCCGCCATTTTCTTCGCGCATATACCAGCTTGAATCCGCTTCGCGCAGAACGCCCATTTCAGGAAGGCCCTTGGCCTGACGTTCTTTAATCAACGGATGCGGTTCAGTAACAATATATTGGTGCTCAACCGGAATGACCGGAACATCAAGGCCAACCATGGCGCCGGTTTTACGGGCGAAATTACCGGAACATGAAACGACATGTTCACAGGTGATGTCACCTTGATCAGTCTTCACCAACCATTCACCGGAAGGCAATTGTTCAATGGCCAGCACAGCCGTATTGCGGTAAATTTCAGCACCACGGGCGCGCGCACCTTTGGCCAGCGCTTGGGTTAAATCGGCAGGCTGAATATAACCATCATCAGGATGTTGGATGACACCCAAAATGCCTTCAATGTTGCACAGCGGCCAGATTTCCTTGAGTTGTTCAGGGTTAAGCATATTCACCTTGATGCCGATGGTTTCGGCAATGCCGGCATAATACATAAACTCGTCCCAGCGATCCTTGGTCCGGGCGATGCGGATGTTGGAAACTTTCTTGAAGCCTACATTTTGGCCGGTTTCGGCTTCAAGCTCACCATAGAGTTTGACCGAGTATTTGTGGATTTGGCCGACTGAGTAAGACATGTTGAACAGCGGCAGCAAACCAGCGGCATGCCAGGTGGAACCCGAGGTCAGTTCCTTGCGCTCCACCAAAACCACATCACTCCAGCCCTTTTTAGCCAGATGATAAAGCGTTGAAACGCCGACCACGCCACCACCGATAACAACGACTTTTGCTTTGGATTTCATAAAAAGGCCCTCAAGGCTAGGATTTGCGATTGAATGCACAATAGTGAGCAAAACTCAACAGAGGTGAGAATTGAGCGACAAACGTCACTTCGTTTCCGACACGCTCATTCCGCTATGCTTGATAATAAACTGCGCCAATGCCGCCACGTCATCCCGGTTAAACACCGGAACCGGCGAATTTGCGATTTGGCCATTTGCGGCCACCGCCACAACCGTCGGATCATCGCCAGCCAGAACCGGATGGTTCAGTTCCAAATTGCGCACTTCAATTTTGTCATGCGTATCGCGCTTATAACCCTCGACGATCACCAGATCACAGGGTGAGAGCTTTTCTAGCATGTCCTGAAGCGATGGCGGCTCAGCCCCGCGCAGCTCATGCATGATGGCAAAGCGGTTTTGCGAGATGACGGCCACTTCCGTCGCCCCGGCCCTGCGGTGCCTGAAACTATCGCGCCCCTCATGATCAATATCAAAATCATGATGCGCGTGTTTGACCGTGGAAACACGGTAACCCATTTGCGTAAGGCGAGTGACCAACTTTTCAACCAGCGTGGTCTTGCCCGAATTTTTGAAACCGCAAACACCAATTACACGGGCCATTTATTTCACCATGCTGAGAATTCTGGTCGCGGATGCCAGATCTTCGCGCGTGTTGATGTTCATGAATGGATCATAACGACCAACAATCCAGTTGATTTTTGTGGCACCCGACATGGCCACCCAATCCTGCACGCGCGTTATTTTGGCAATTTCCTTGTTCAACTTCGGCAAAAGCGCCACGGGCCAAAAACCTGTGAGATAATGGTCTTGGCCGTTTGAACTGGCGATGGCGGCTTTGCCGCCTGAGAGTTTGGCAACTAAATCCCGTGGCAGGAACGGAACATCCGTCGGCACGGTGACCACCGCATCATAATGTTCCTCAGCCGCATAGGTAAGCGCTGCATGCAAACCGGCCAGCGGCGTTTTAACATCGGTTTCAATATCGGGAATAATATCAAGTTCCAAAAATTCAAACCGTTTCGAATCGCCATTGGCGTTGATGATGGCATCTTCAACCTGCGGCAAAAGACGATCAATCACCCGAACGATCAGGGATTTCGAACCCAATTTAACAAAAGCTTTTTCGACACCCATGCGGCTAGATATGCCACCGGCGATCACTGCCCCAAGAATTTTCATGCGTGATGATATGTCCGTTGAGGAGGGATAAAGATTTTGATCTCGTCGCCGATTTTAATATCGCCTTCGCATTCAACCCAGACGGTGACACCGCGTTTGTTTGTTGCTGCCTTAACAAATAGCGGCCCTTGCTCTGGATGGGTTTTTGAAATGACGTCAGCCACCTGACGGCACGGCGCGTTTTCCATATCGACCACGACTGTGGCTCCTGATGGAAATTGCAGGCGCGTGGATGGCGGCAGCAAGGTGAGATCAGGAATTCCCGACGTGACCATATTGGCACCCAGCCATGAGGCATCAATGCTGGGCAAATTCATGGCGCGCGCCACTTCGGCCATTTCCTCAACCGAGATAATCGTCAGCTGACGCACATTACGGATTACCATGTTACGTTTATATATGAGTAGCGTGCGGCTATCGGAAAGCCGCGTCAGCCCTGTGTGACAATCACCTTCCGGGCCGGAGAGTTTGAGAGACAGAGATTCACGCTTTTGTTTTTCAAACCCATCATCACGGCTTTCATGGGCGAGCAAAAGCTCGACCTTTCCGGTGAATGATAATCTGGTCTGCAACGGCATGGCACTTCTCCAAAAATGATTTTCACTCTATAGCGGATTGATGGATATTGACCACCCGGAAACTGTGCTTGATTTATCGGGCCTGCTTTGCCCCTTGCCGGTTTTGAAAGCGCGCAAGGCGTTATTGAGCATGGCTTCGGGCGCAGAACTGGTCATATTGGTAACCGATCCCATGGCGGCTATCGACATGCCGCATTTTTGCAACGAGCAGGGCCATACGCTTTTGGAACAATCCAAAATTGATGAGGTTCTGCGCTTCAGGATAAAGAGAAAATGACATTTGATTTTGGTGCCTTCAACAATTGGGGAAGTTTGAAGAAGGTGGCGGTGCGCAAACCCATTGATGCTTTTGTGTCGGACGCCAAGATTGATGCGGAATGGCAAGATTTGAATTTTCATTCGCGGCCCGATTTCAAAAATGCCTTGAAAGAATTTGAAGCGGTTGAGAAGATTCTAAAAAACACCGGCGCTGATGTAATTGAATTGGGCGCTGCTGAGGGCCTGACCCTCGATAGTCTTTACACTCACGATGCTTTGATCATCACACCCAAAGGCCTGGTGCGCCCGCGCATGGGCAAACCACAGCGCCGCAATGAAGCAGCGATCAATGGCGCGCAATTGGAAAAGCTTGGCTTCCCGATTGCGGGTGAAATTTCTGACGAAGGCAAAATTGAAGGCGGCGACTTGGTGTGGATCGATCGCCACACGCTGCTGGCTGGCATTGGTTATCGCACCAATCAGGAAGGTGTTCGCCAATTACAGGCCATCTGCGGGACAGATGTCAATGTGCTGTGGTTTGACATGCCGCATTATAAGGGCCGCTCGGATGTGTTTCATTTAATGAGCTGCCTTAGCCCCTTGGATAAGGATCTGGCTGTGGTTTATTTGCCGCTGATGGCCGGGCGGCTGGTTGAGTTTTTGGAAGGCCGCGGCATTAAATTTGTGGAAGTGCCGGAAAGCGAATTCGATACCATGGGCTGCAATGTGCTGGCCTTGGGGCCGCGCCACGCCATGATGGTGGCGGGAA
>JAYVXY010000178.1:0-14633 GCA_043784785.1 Aestuariivirga sp.
TGACCCAGGTTCGCCAGTTGGTTCGATAAAAAAATTGACAGGCCCTCCCAATTTGGAAAAAATTGCTTATATTGTTGCGATGGCAAAAAACCCAACGAAACCTGACCGTGATTCAGACACGAATGTAATCACCAAGACACGTCCAAAGACGCAGAAACCTGCATTGTACAAGGTATTGCTGTTGAATGACGATTTCACACCAATGGAATTTGTGGTGCATGTGTTGGAATTGTTTTTTAACAAATCCGGCGAAGACGCCTACACTATCATGCTGCATGTCCACCAGAAAGGTGTTGGCGTGTGCGGGGTTTATACATTTGAAGTGGCCGAAACCAAGGTGACACAGGTGATGGATTTTGCCAAGCAGCATGGCCATCCACTGCAATGCACACTCGAAAAAGAATAATTATGGGGCAGGGGCTAGCCGCGCCCAAATTCTGACCTATATTAGGTTAATCAATTAAAGGTTCGGCAAGTGAAGTGTTAGTTTTCCATTTGCCCATTCGTAAAGGAAAAACCGCGTGCCGACATTTTCTCGCAGCCTCGAAAAAGCATTGCATCGTGCCTTGGCGTTGGCCGCCAGCCGCAGGCAGGAATTGGCCACGCTCGAACATCTGCTTTTGTCTCTGACCGACGACAAAGATGCCATCGGCGTGATGAAGGCTTGTGGTGTGAACATCGATGAACTCAAAGACAGTTTGAGCGAGTATATTGACAGCGAATTGGCCAATCTGGTGACCGACAATGTGACTGAAGCTAAGCCGACAGCAAGCTTCCAGCGTGTGATCCAGCGCGCCGTGATCCATGTGCAATCATCAGGCCGCGAGGAAGTGACGGGTGCTAATGTTCTCGTTGCCATATTTGCCGAACGCGAGAGCCATGCCGCTTTCTTCCTGCAAGAACAGGATATGACGCGCTATGACGCCGTGAACTATATCTCGCACGGCATTGCCAAAAAGCCGGGCCTCTCCGAGACTCGTGCTGTGCGCGGCGCCGAGCAAGAAGGCGAGAACAATGGCGAAGAACAGGGCAATCCTAATTCGGGTGCCAAGAAGAAAACCGAAAGCGCCTTGGAAGCCTATTGTGTTGATCTCAATAAGAAGGCTGGCGAAGGCAAGATCGATCCTCTGATTGGTCGTTCCAAGGAAGTTGATCGCACCATCCAAATCCTCTGCCGCCGCAATAAGAATAACCCGTTGTTTGTGGGTGACCCAGGTGTAGGCAAAACCGCGATTGCCGAAGGCTTGGCCCGCAAGATTATCAAGGGCGAAGTTCCCGCCGTGTTGAAAGACTGCACGATCTATGCGCTCGACATGGGCACCTTGCTGGCCGGAACGCGTTATCGCGGTGATTTTGAAGAACGCCTAAAGGCCGTGATGAAGGAAATTGAGCAGAAGCCTGGCTCAATTCTGTTTATTGACGAAATTCACACCGTGATTGGTGCAGGTGCCACATCTGGCGGATCCATGGATGCTTCAAACTTGCTGAAACCAGCCCTTGCAGGTGGCGCACTTCGTTGCATCGGATCAACAACTTATAAGGAATATCGCCAGCATTTTGAGAAGGACAGGGCGCTGGTTCGCCGCTTCCAAAAGATTGATGTCAACGAGCCATCGATCCCAGACGCAATCGCCATCATGAAAGGCCTCAAACCCTATTACGAAGATTTCCATAAGGTCACATACACCGACGAAGCAATTGAAGGCTCGGTCCAGCTTTCGGCGCGCTATATGGCCGATCGCAAGCTGCCCGATAAGGCTATTGACGTGATCGACGAAACCGGCGCTTCGCAAATGTTGGTGCCAGAAGACAAGCGCAAGAAGGTGATCGACTTGGCAGATATTGAAGCCACCATCGCCACCATGGCGCGGATTCCGGCCAAGAATGTTTCGCGCGATGATACGACTCTGTTGAAGAACTTGGAGTCTGAACTCAGGCGCATGGTGTTTGGCCAAGACAAGGCTATTGAGCAATTGGCCGCCGCTATTAAATTAGCACGCGCTGGTCTGCGCGAACCTGAAAAGCCCATTGGCAGCTACCTCTTCTCAGGCCCAACCGGTGTGGGCAAAACCGAAGTGGCCAAGCGCCTGGCCGAAGTTTTGGGCGTTAAGCTCACGCGCTTTGACATGAGCGAATATATGGAACGGCATTCCGTATCGCGCCTGATTGGTGCACCTCCCGGCTATGTTGGTTTTGACCAAGGCGGCTTGCTCACTGATGCCGTCGATCAAACGCCTTATTGCGTGTTGCTGCTCGATGAAATTGAAAAGGCCCACCCCGATCTGTTCAACATTTTGTTGCAGGTGATGGATCATGGCAAGCTGACGGATAACAATGGTAAATCGGTTGATTTCCGCAATGTGATCTTGATCATGACCACCAATGCCGGTGCACAAGATATGGCCCGCGCTGCCTTCGGCTTCACCCGCAATGTGCGCGAGGGCGACGATACTGAAGCGATCACCAAGATGTTCTCGCCTGAATTCCGCAATCGCTTGGATGCTGTGGTGAGCTTTGGTCACTTGCCGCCAGAAGTGGTGCGCAAAGTGGTTGAGAAGTTTATCCTGCAACTTGAAGCCCAGCTTTCTGAGCGCCAGGTGAATATCGAGCTTTCAACCGAAGCAGCCGATTGGTTGGCTGTGAAGGGTTACGATAGCCAAATGGGGGCAAGGCCATTGGCCCGCGTCATCCAAGAGCATATCAAGAAGCCACTGGCGGAAGAATTGCTGTTCGGCAAATTGAAAGATGGCGGCACGGTGCGCATCCTGAAGAAGGATGATGGCTTGGCATTTGAATATCTCAGCCGCGATGATGAGAAGGCATTGCCAAAACCACCTGAGCGTAAATCCTTGCCGCGTTCGCGCGTGGCCGTAAAGGCAACGAAGAAAGCACCACCGAAGAAAAGTGCGAAGGTGAAATAGTCGCAAAAAGATTTCGGGGGGGCGGCGGAGGGGATCAATGACGCGGACGCGTGTGGCGCTGCTAACGGCGCTTGCGATGTTGGCCTTTGCGGGCAATTCGTTGCTGTGCCGCCAAGCTCTAAAACACACAAGCATTGATGCCGCCAGCTTCACATCGATCCGGCTCATTTCCGGTGCGATTATGCTTTGGATATTGGTGCGTGGGCTTGGCAAATCACAGTCAGGTTTTGGCAGCTGGCCGTCGGCACTGGCGCTTTTTGCTTATGCTGCGGGATTTTCGCTGGCTTATGTCGATTTGACGGCGGGCACGGGTGCACTACTACTCTTCGGTTCAGTGCAATTGTCGATGATCAGTTTCGGTATGTGGCGCGGTGAGGTTTTGAGCAGCTTGCAAATTGGCGGTCTTGGCTTGGCATTGTTTGGTCTTATAGCACTTGTGCTGCCCGGACTGGCTGCTCCACCGATTTTAAATTCATTGCTTATGATTGGTGCTGGCGTGGCCTGGGGCGTTTATTCGTTGCGCGGGCGAGGGGCGGGTGATCCCACTCTGGTCACAGCTGGCAATTTTATGCGCACAATTCCCATGACACTAGCGTTTAGTCTGCTGATGATCGGGCATGTCAATCTTGATCCTGCGGGAGCGTTCTACGCCTTGGGTTCGGGCATTGTTACATCGGGTCTCGGCTATGCCATATGGTATCTCGTGCTGCCTTCACTCAAAGCCACGCAGGCAGCGACGGTTCAACTGAGTGTGCCGGTGATTGCGGCAGTGGCGGGGATTGTTCTGTTGGGTGAACAACCAAGCTGGCGGCTGGCACTGGCTTCAATTGCGATTATTTGCGGCATTGGGTTGGTGATTTATGAGCGAGGCAGGGTGAAAGCAGTTTAGAGTGATTTAGACAGCGGCCTTGATCAGTGCTGCATGTTTCGCCAAAACCGCATGATCCGCCATCTTACCTGAGTGCGGACGCAAACCTTCACCCGCCTTCATCGGCAGAATATGAAAATGCAAATGAAACACCGTCTGCCCACCCGCTTCCTCATTGTATTGGCGGATTTGAAGGCCATCGGCGTTGAATGCTTTCTTGGTGGCGGCGGCTACTTTTTGCGCGGTGGCCATTAGCTGTCCCAATACAATCGGATCAGCATCCAATAATCCGCGCGACGGCCTCTTCGGAACCACGAGACAATGGCCATCGACTTGCGGCATCACATCCATGAAGGCCAGTGTGTGTTCGTCTTCATAAATCTTGTGGCAAGGGATTTCGCCACGCAGGATTTTGGCGAAGATATTATTGGGGTCATATTGCATTGTTGGCTCCGTCATTCCTGTTCAGTATGCCGAAATGGCGTATGCGCGCCAAGGGCTTGCTGGTCATTGTCGATGGCGGCCCGTTCATGTTCGAGATACTCAGCCACGGCGCGGTTTAATCCATGATGCGCCAAATGATGCAGGCTGTAGGTTTTCTCAGGCACATAGCCACGCGCCAATTTATGTTCGCCTTGTGCACCTGCTTCTACAGTTTTCAAACCACGGGCAATCGCGAAATCCATGGCTTGATAATAACACGTTTCAAAATGCAGACAGGGGTGGTTTTCAATGCAGCCCCAGTTACGGCCAAACAATGTATCGCCGCCAATAAAGTTTAAGGCGCCCGCAATGGTCTTGCCTTCGCGCTTGGCCAGAACCAGCAGCGTTTCATTCTTCATCGTTTCGTTGATCAGGCTAAAGAATCTACGGGTGAGATAAGGTTGGCCCCATTTGCGGCTGCCCGTATCCATATAAAATTTATAGAAATGATCCCAATGTTCTTCTTTCAAATCACTGCCGGTGACCAGATCAAATGTGATGCCAGTTTTGGCCACGACCTCTCGCTCCTTGCGGATATTTTTGCGCTTGGCAGATGACAACGCACCAAGGAAATCCGCAAAATTCGAAAAGCCCTGATTATGCCAATGAAACTGAATGTCATTGCGTTGCAGCCAGCCTTGTGCGCCCAATTCATCAGACTCTTGGGCGGTGGCAAAGGTGATGTGCACAGAGGAAGATTTGGTTTGTTGACAGAGGCTGATCAAGCCATGTGCCAAAGCTGCGCGATGCTCCGCAGTATTGGCCAGAAGACGAGGGCCTGTGGCAGGCGTAAACGGCACAGAGCATTGCAGTTTCGGGTAATAGCGCCCGCCCGCGCGCGAATAAGCATCAGCCCATGCATGATCAAAGACATATTCGCCCATCGAATGAGATTTAAGATAACAAGGCACCACGCCCGCAATCTTGTCATCCACCTCCAAAACCAAATGTTGTGCAGCCCAACCTGTCTTTGCGGTGGCCGATCCAGATAATTCAAGCGCCAAAAGAAACGCGTGCGAGGTGAAAGGGTTGAAGGCCGTGCCGTCAATCTTTGCGCAGGCATTCCAGTCATCCGCCGCGATGTCTTTGAGGGAATTGATGGCCGTGATTTTGGCGGTCATGCCGGATGATAATTCTCAAAAGTGATTTGATCGCTATAGCGCAAGGCTTGCGATGCTTGCTCTGGCGACCGGATCGTCCAGCATATTACGGGGTGACCGCGACTACGGATTTCATTGACCAAGGCAAAAGGAAGACCATTGGCATCAAAGGAAACAAAATGTGGCTTGGTGAAAGGCAAATGTAAAAAACTCTGCATTTCTAAGCGCCGCGCTAATGAGAGCATGTTGTAATAAGGGTCGGTGACGCGGTCTGCTGTGATACCGCGCACGGTGGCTGGCGATCTTTCTGTCACACAAGCCACAATATGCGGGTCAAACGACATCAATGCATAGGGCCCATTATATTCGGCCAGCACATCAAGTGCACGGTGCGTCAGCGTCATGTCTTCATCCCATAGGGATTTGATTTCGATCACGATTGTGGTGCGACCAGCCACTTGCTCCAAAAGCTCAGCCAATGTTTGGATTTGATCTTTGCCTAAACGATATTTCTTCTCTTTCAGTTCCTTGGCTGTGAAGCTTTTCACCATGCCCTTGCCATCAAGCACACGGTCAATCTCATCATCGTGAAACACTACCGCCTCGCCATCCTCGGTCAATTCGATGTCGCATTCAATTGAATAGCCATGCTTGATCGCGGCGGCGAAGGCACTTTCGCAATTCTCGACAATGCCGTTTTTTTCGTTGTGCAAGCCGCGATGGGCAATAGGACGCGCCACCAGCCAATTCAAGTCACGCAATTGAGGAGTGAACCGCATCAATCACTCCAACTCGACAACAGCTTCAATTTCAACAGCAAAATCCAGGGGCAGGGATGCAACCCCCACAGCCGATCTTGCATGGCGGCCTTTAACTCCAAAGATTTCAACCATGAGATCAGATGCGCCGTTGATCACCTTTGGGTGGTCTGTGAAGTTTGGCTCACAGCTCACAAAGCCCACCAGTTTAACGATGCGCTTAACTCTTGAGAGATCGCCTTCTGCGGCTTCTCGCAATTGGGCAATGATGTTGATACCCGTCAGACGTGCGGCCGCCACGCCTTCTTCGAGAGTAACCGAATGTCCCAATTTCCCAGCACATTGGATTTTGCCATTGAATATTGGCCCTTGCCCCGAAATATAGACCATATTGCCGGATTTTACCCACGGCACATAATTGGCCACGGGCTTCATGGGTGTAGGGAGCTCAATGCCGAGAGTTTTCAGTCTTTCTTCAATTGCATTCATGTTGCAGCCCCGTTTGTTAAATCAAATTTAGACGTTTTTTGGCCATTCTTTATGTTAGGGTGGAGTTTAAGCCGCCTCACTTTGGCTTGTCACGGGATTAATAAAACATGCGACATTTGAAATCTAAATTGGCCCTCAGTCTGGCGTTCCTTGCTGTTGCAACATCGCTCCAAGCGGCCACGCTGGCATCTCACCGTGCCATTTATGACCTGTCAACGTCGCGGCTTGATAGCGGCAGCGGTTATAGTTCTGTCGAGGGGCGATTGGCTTATGAACTGACTGGAACGGCCTGCGACGGCTGGGCCGTCACCTACCGCATTGCCAATCGCTATGTGCAACCTGAAAAAGGTACACAGCTTTTAGATACCCAGCTCACCACTTGGGAGTCGGGCGATGGCTTGGAAATGAACCTCAGCCAGAAGCAATTTGTCCAAGGTAATCTTGATTCTGAAGAACGATTGAAAGTGAAGCGGCCCAAGAGCAGCGATGAGGCCACGGGCGAAATGACCATGCCAAAGCCGCTGAATTTTACCGTGCCCCCTGAAGCGCTTTTTCCATCAACCCACCAAGTGCATTTGCTGGATGCCGCCAAAAAAGGCGTAACCCATGATGTTTCAGTGATATTTGATGGTTCAGACGGTGCCAAAACTTATAAAGCCATCAGCTTTATTGGAAAAATGAGAGCTCCAGGCACTTTTGCCCCCGACAATGCAAACAACGAAGCAACACCTTTGAAAGGTTTGCAATCTTGGCCGATCACTATCAGCTACTACCCGACCGATGATCAGAGCGTTGAAAAGCCAGTCTATCAAGCCAGCTTCAACATGTATGAAAACGGCGTCTCAACTGACTTGATCTTGGACTATGGAACTTATGCCCTGAAAGGCAAATTAGCCAAGCTCGACATGTTGAAAAATGACGCTTGCGAAACAAAGCCCGCAAACTGAGATTCCGCTTTAATTTTGTGCTTTCATGCCCATCTATGGCGTCTGGCCGGGAGGGGGTGCTGATTCATGTCTGATCAATTGAGCAAATCTGAAACCGATGTCGCAGCATTTTTAGACAAGGTCAACAAACTTGCCGCCGCGCCCAAAATTGGAGATGGCCGTTTGGTTTTCGCCATGGATGCCACAAAAAGCCGGCAACCGACTTGGGATAAAGCCTTGGGAATCCAAGGCCAGATGTTTGCAGAAGCAAAGAAAATTGGTGGCCTGCAAGTTCAGCTCATCTATTTTCGCGGCTTTAACGAATGTCGCGCGTCAAAATGGGTGGCAGACCCTGACGAACTCGGCAGGCTTATGGGCAAAGTAGATTGCCAAGGCGGCAACACACAGATTGGCCGCGTGCTATCGCATGTCAAGAATGAGGCGGCCAAGGCAAGGGTAAACGCCGTGATTTTTGTTGGTGATGCACAGGAAGAAAAGATCGACGCACTGTGTCAATCCGCTGGTGAGCTGGCATTGCTGGGCACGCCCCTTTTTATGTTTCAAGAGGGCCACGACCGTGAAACCGCCAGCGGATTTCAAGAATTGGCAAGGCTAACACGCGGGGCCTATTTCAAGCTTGATGAGAACAGCCCAAATATTCTGGCCGAGTTATTGCGCGCTGTGGCTGCTTATGCTTCAGGTGGCCGCAAAGCTCTGGCTGATCGTGCACAACAAGGTGGTGCAGCACGATTGTTGCTCGATCAATTAGGGTAGTTGGGCATGCCACAAATTTTCATCGCTCTTATTGTCGTGTTTGGCGGCCTTTGGCTGATCCGAAAAATGGCAAAGCTTGGCCCCCAAGCCTCCACGAATTTCATCCAGAAACTTGCGGGCGGCGGGGTCATGGCTTTTTCGGGCTTGTTGCTATTACGCGGCCAGATCAGCGTGGCCACGGCTCTGTTTGCGGTCGGAGCCGGACTTTTTGGCAAATCATCGATGTACCCAAATGGCTTCAAATGGGGCAGGGCCAAAACACCAGGGCAGACCAGCACGGTTTCTACCAGCTTGCTGGTCATGGTGCTGGATCATGATAGCGGGGCGATGGCTGGGCATGTGGTTTCGGGTCCATTTGCGGGCCGCGCCCTTTCTGATTTGTCCGAGACGGAATTGCGTAGCTTTTATGTGGGCTGCCAAACCGCCCCCGACCAGAGCTTGAACCTACTTGAAGCGTGGATTGCGAGCGAAAGGCCACAATGGCGCGCCTATGATGGAAGGCAAGACGGCAGAAAACAGTCATCCCAGTCATTTTCAAAAGTTGAAGCCTATGATCTGCTGGGCCTCAAACCAGGCGCGAGTGTTGATGAAATTAAATCCGCTCATAAGCGCCTGATGAAAGAGTTTCATCCCGACAAGGGAGGCACTGATTATCTCGCCGCCAAGATCAATGAGGCCAAGGACATTTTGCTCGGCAACTGAATCGTCAGATCAAGCCTTCGCGCTTCAGATCCTGTGCCACATCCTCAATCGCATTGCCCAATGTATCCGCGATAAAATCAGCCTGTTGCATCGAGAGTGTAAGCGGTGGCGACATCACATCGAGATGCCCGATCGGCCGCACCAGCAAACCATGCGCTTCGCAAACATTCGAAATGCGTTTTGAAATATTGATGCCATCCGCCAAGTGCTGTTTGGTTTCCTTATTCGCCACATATTCCACACACATCATGAGGCGCTTGCCGCGCACTTGGCCAACAAGGGGCAGGGCTTCGAGTTCAGTTAGGCGTTTTTCAAAATGATCGCCCACAACGGCCACATGATCTAGCAAGCCCTCGCGTTCAATGATCTCAATGTTCTTGAGGCCAACAGCACAACAAACCGGATGGCCTGAATACGTAAACCCGTGCGCAAACCAGACATCGGGGCCAGGTGCACTGATCGATTCATAAATCGCATCCGAGAAAATCGTCGCTCCCAAAGGCAAATAGCCGGAAGTCAAACCCTTGGCACATACGATAATATCAGGCTCAAATTCGAACACATCCCAACTGGCAAACCAATGACCCAATCGCCCGAACGCCGTCACCACCTCATCAGCAACAAACAGAATGCCATTCTCTCTGGCAACTGCTGCCATACGCTTGAGATAGTCTTTGGGCGGCACCACAACACCGCCTGAACCTTGAATCGGTTCTGCAATAAAGGCCGCGATATTTTCTTTGCCCAACTGCGCAATCTTGGCTTTGAATTCATCAACCAGAAAATCTGTGAATTGCTCTTCGCTCATGCCTTCGGGGCGGCGATATGGATAGGGCGCGGATAAATGATGAATGAAGTCGGTGATATAGTGGAAATTCGGCACGCGATCTCCTTCACGATTTCCCATCGACATGCCCAAATAGGTTGAGCCGTGATATGAATTGAGCCGTGAAATAATATGTTTGCGCGAAGGTTCACCACGGCGCGCATGATAAAAATGTGCAAGCCTGATTGCGGTATCATTAGCGCACGATCCAGAAAGTGAAAAGAACACATGGTTCAGGTTTTTGGGCGCGAGTTCTGCTAATTTTGCGGCAAGTTCAGCAGCAGGCGCATTGGTCATATCCACAAACGGATTGGCATAGGCCAGAAGCCTTGCTTGCTCGGCCATCACCTCGGCGAGTTCATTGCGGCCATAGCCCACATTCACGCACCACATGCCCCCAAGGCCGTCGAGATATTCTTTGCCGTTTGAGTCTTTGATATAGCAACCGTTCGCCTCGGCGACGATCAACGAGCCTTCTTTTTTAAAGCTGTCGAAATGCGTCCACGGATGCATAAAATGGGCACGATCTTTTTCCCAAATATCCGCCGCATTAAACCGATTGCTGGATTTTAGTTCCATTATTGGTCTCCCGCTGCGCTTGCAGACAAAAGTCCAAGTATGGCAGGCTGATGATGAAAGAGGCTTATTGCCTCATGCCGATAGTAAACCGACCCAATAAGATGTCAAGATTGCGGCGAAAACGCCACGCATTTTTCGCCGAGCTTGACAATCTTCGCACAGGCCTTCTTGGCTGTTGCTGCGTCAAAGCCCGCAAAGCGCGCACGATAAACCACCGCGCCATCTTTTTGCACAGCAATCGTATAAGCAGCTTTGCCTTCAAGCGAAGCAATGGCTTTGCCCTTTATCGCTGTGAGCTTGGCTTGCGCCTGTTGCTTATCTGGATAGGCGCCAATTTGAATATTCCAGCTTTGTCTAATGCTGTCAGAAAGAGAATTGGAATCATCCGATGTCGAAACCACAGCAAAGGGCAATTTTCCAATTGGCTTCTTCTTGCCATCAACTGGTTCAAGGCTCGCTTCAATCACCTGGGGAGAAACCGATGCAGTAGGCGTTGCATCAGCTTGATCTTCATCGGTTGATGGATCCGTCGCCGCATTGGCAGCAACGTCAGCCAATTGCGCCTTTTCGTCAATGCTTGGCGTTGCAGCTGATTCAGCAACAACAGGATTAATCACACCCTTGGATGAACCAGCAAGTGCTGCAACAGTTTGGCCCGCCTTGGCTTGAGCAAATTTGCTTTCCAACATGCGGATCATATAAGCCGAACGCGCTCCCGATGAAGTAGCACCCAGCACAACCCCAACCAACCGCTTATCGCCGCGCTTTGTTGAGGTCACAAGATTATAGCCCGCAGCCGCAATATAGCCGGTCTTGATTCCATCAGTGCCCTGGAAGTGTTCAACCAAACGATTGTGGGTGCGAATGGTGCGGCCGTGAAAACTAAAAGCCGTGATGCGGAAATAAGGATAATATTGCGGGAAATCGCGCATCAAGCGCAGACCCAAAGTGGCCATATCACGTGCCGTTGTATATTGGTCGGGATTAGGCAGACCTGAGGCGTTGTGGAAAGAAGAACGGCTCATGCCGATTGAATGTGCCACACGGGTCATGCGGGCGGCATAATTGGATTCGGTGCCACCAAGATTTTCAGCAATCGTTGCCGCAACATCATTGGCGGATTTGGTCACAATCGCCTTGATCGCTTCATCCACAGTAATTGTTGTACCGGGCTTCAAACCGAGTTTTGATGGCGCCATAGAAGCAGCGCGGGCCGAAACATGAAACGTCGTACCCCGGTTGATACGGCCAGCTTTCAAATCTTGAAATAACACATAAAGCGTCATCATCTTGGTGAGCGAAGCAGGGTGGCGCAAACCATCTGGGTTAACACCAAACAATACTGAGCCAGTACGGGCATCAACAGTGATCGCCGAAAACTGCGGACGCGCATCTGCTATTGGCACAAAGACCAAGGCCATTACTGCAACGCAAAATAACGCGAGCGCTCGAATCTTCACGACAGGGCTGGTCACAAACATCAATCATCCACCTTCAAGCAGCGCGATCCCTGAAACGAAAACCACCGCAAACACACGCAATCACGACAATTCCCCAAAATCGCCGCTCGACAAGATTAACCCTTAACTGTGTCAGACTTACCAAGGGGTAAATGCTGAGTCGAAAACACGATTGGGTGATAATCCGAAATAGGTTTATGTTGCAATGCAAAATAATTGTTGACATTATGGTGCGGTGCAACTAAATAAGGTTCATCGAGTTCAAGTTTAACACTATCACCCATGGAGATCGCAATCATGAAATCTTTTGAAGACATCCAAACCGCCAGCAAAGAAGGCTTTGAAGCCTTGACCGCTTCAACCGCTGCTTTGACCAAGGGTTATCAAGCTGTTGCAACCGAAGTTGCTGATTTCTCGAAGAAGTCCTTCGAAAAGTCTGCCAGCCATTGGGAAAAAGCAGTTGCTGCCAAGTCCTTCGACAAGGCTTTTGAAGTTCAACAAACTTTTGCCAAGGAAACCTTTGACGCAACCGTTGCAGAATTCACCAAGCTTGGCGAACTTTATGCAGCTGCTGCCAAGAGCGCTTTCAAGCCATACGAAGCCAGCTTTGCTGCCTTCGGTGTAAAGGCTCCAGTTACAAAGTAAGTTTGTACGGCGTTTGAGTTTTAAAGACCCGCTGGTGGAAGCCAGCGGGTTTTTCGTTATTGAAGTTCGATCATCACCGGAACGTGGTCCGACGGCTTTTCATGCCCGCGCGTATCTTTATGGATTTCGGCTGAAACCAACATGTCGGCAGCTTGCGGCGAAAGCAGCAAGTGATCGATTCGAATGCCGTTGTTTTTGGGCCAGGCACCAGCCTGATAGTCCCAGAAGCTATATTCAATTTTAGTTGGGTAAAGCGCCCGAAATGAATCGGTGAGGCCCAAGGCCAACAACTCGCGAAACGACTGGCGGGTCTGGGGCAGGAACAGCGCATCTGTTACCCAGTTTTGCGGGTTGCGGGCATCATCCGGATCGGGAATGACGTTGTAATCACCAGCTAAAACAAAGGGTTCTTCCTTCAACAACGCGGCTTTTGCAAAGGCTTTCAGCCGTTCCATCCATGCCAGCTTATAATCATATTTAGGGCCGGGGGCAGGGTTGCCATTAGGCAGATAAAGCCCCGCCACACGCACCGCTTTTGAACCATCAATCACCGTGGCAGCAATAAACCGCGCCTGTTCATCAGTGGAATCACCGGGCAAACCACGCTGCACATCCTCAAGCGGAAGCTTCGAAAGCAGGGCCACGCCATTATAGGTTTTCTGGCCATGAACCTCGGTGCGGTACCCCAACTCTTCAAAGTGAGCGGCAGGGAAGGCATGGTCTTCGCATTTGATTTCTTGCAGGCAGACCACATCGGGCTTGGCTTCACGCAGCCAAGCCGTCACTGATTCGAGATGGGCCTTGACCGAGTTTACATTCCAAGTGGCAATACGCATTAGAATGAGAAGCTGGTGCCGCAGCCACAGGACGATTTGGCCAACGGATTTTGAATACGAAAAGACTGGCCCATCAAATCATCAATAAAATCGAATGTGGCACCTGCCATGAATCCCAATGAGGTTTGATCGACCAGCACACGAGCCCCATCAACTTCAAAAATCTTGTCGTCATCTTCAGCTTTGTCGCTGAGGGCAAAATCATATTGAAAACCAGAGCAGCCACCACCATTCACCGCAATACGCAAGGCAGCGGGCGCTGATTGTTTTTGGGCAATCTCATGGATACGCTTGGCGGCGCGGGAAGTGACGATGATTTCAAGTTCAGACATGTTGCAGATGTTGTGTTTTCTGCAGGAAAAGTCAATGGTTCACTTCGATGACGAGTCTTGCGCCATATGCCGCCCACGCCACCCAAAGCCGGGGCCGCGTTGTTGCCGAACCTGATGCGCCGTCGCGCAGCGTATTCGCGCGTGATCGCGATAGGATCATCCATTCAGCGGCATTTCGGCGCCTGAAACACAAAACCCAAGTCTTTGTGTTTCATGAAGGCGATCACTTTCGCACGCGCCTCACCCACAGTATCGAAGTGGCCCAAGTGGCGCGTTCCATTGCCCGAGCCTTGCGCCTGGATGAAGATCTGACCGAGGCCCTGGCGCTGGCCCATGATCTTGGCCACACGCCCTTTGGTCATGCAGGAGAACGCGAACTCGACAAGCTGATGAAACCCTATGGTGGCTTTGACCATAATGCCCAATCGCTGCGCATCGTCACCAAGCTGGAACGGCGCTATGCCGCCTTTGATGGCTTGAACCTGACCTGGGAAACCTTGGAAGGCCTGGTAAAACACAATGGCCCATTGGTTGATGCAGAGGGCCATGCGTTAGGTCATTACAAGGAATCTGGCCTTCCAGCCGCAATCATCGAATATGCCGAAGTTCATGATTTGAAATTGTCGAGTTATGCCTCCGCCGAAGCTCAAGTGGCGGCTGTGTCTGATGACATCGCCTATAACGCCCATGATGTTGATGATGGCCTGCGCGCCAAGCTTTTTAACGTGATTGATCTGGGCGATATTCCACTGGCGGGGCAGGCGTTGGGCGAAGTGTTGTCAGCTTATCCTGATCTGGATACCAACCGCGTCATTCATGAAACCGTGCGGCGCATTATATCTGGCATGGTCGCAGATGTATTGGCCGAAGGCAGTCGCAACATTACAAGATCACATGTCAAAACCAGCGATGCCGTGCGCGAGTTGGGAAAACC
>JAYVXY010000179.1:0-14610 GCA_043784785.1 Aestuariivirga sp.
TTCCCGGCGTGCTTTGGTTAGACCCACGGACACTATGACCCGTGCGCCTTAGATGGCTCAAAGGCTTCCTTAAAAAAGAAGCAGAACAAGAGCGATCCAAAGCAAAAACAGCCACGAAAGCGTGGGGCGCAATCAAACGCCCAACCAGCCGGACTATTCGACCGGCATATCTGCGATTGCTTGCGCCCGCGCAACCCTTCGTATCTTTCTATCCTCGCGAAAACGGAGACAGCCGTTTTCAGAGCCAGTAGAGTCGTGTCCAAACAACAAAAACCCAGCCTCATCAGCCGGGTTCTTCAATTCATTAGTAGATCGCTTATTTCGTGAGAAAGCTGAATTTCTGCTTGAAACGCGAAACCCGGCCGCCACGGTCAACGATGGTGCCTTGTCCGCCGGTCCATGCTGGATGAGACTTAGGATCAATATCAAGGTTCATCGTGTCGCCGGACTTACCATAGGTCGAGCGGGTCATGAATTTGGTACCGTCCGTCATCACAATGGTGATGGGGTGATAATCGGGGTGGATATCTGATTTCATAATCTATAACTCTTCAACTTGCGCTTGGGGTGCCTGCACCCAATCTATGGGTTTCGGCCTGTTCGGAGGCGGTCTATAGGGGAATTCAATTGGGCGCACAAGAGCAGCGTAAACAAAGGCAAAATGGCACGATATTCTGATCCAGCACTCAGGTCAAAAGACCTCCGGCCCCTGTTAAATCTCGTTCCATTTTTGAAGCTTTATGTGCGGCAAATGGTGTTCGCACTCATTGCCTTATGTGTTGCATCGGCTTCAACCTTGGTTGTGCCCGTGGCCGTGCGGCAGATTCTTGATCAAGGTTTCAACGCCGCCAATATCGAATTGATCGACCGTTATTTTCTAACGATGTTTGGCGTTGTGTTCTTGATGGCTGCAAGTTCAGCGATAAGGTTTTATTATGTGAGTTGGATTGGCGAACGCGTGGTCGCTGATGTGCGCGATGCTTTGTTCAGCCATTTGCTCACCCTCACACCCCATTTTTACGAAACCCAAAAAACTGGCGATGTCGTTTCAAGATTAACCGCTGATACCACTCAGATCAAATCAGCTTTTTCTTCCACAGCGTCGATCGCCTTGCGCAATGCCGTAACGCTTTTGGGCGCTGTGGCCATGATGGTTTACACCAGCCCCTATATGTCGGGGCTTGCCGCACTGGCCATTCCCGCCGTGGTTCTGCCATTGGTGACTTATGGTCGCAAGGTGCGCGCCCTCTCGCGCAAGGCCCAAGATGCTTTGGCGAGGTCCGCAGCCTTTGCCCAAGAACGTCTGCAAGGCATCGTAGCCATTCAGGCCAACACACAGGAACCCGCAACAAACCTCGCATTTTCGAAAGCAACGGTTGAAGCCTTTGAGGCTGCGCAGTCACGCAGTTTTGCTCGCGCCATGCTCACCTTTGCGATCATAGGTGTGGGCACAGGCGCAATCGTCGCCCTGTTGTGGTTTGGTGCCCATGAGGTTTTAGGCGGGCGTATTTCTGGCGGCACCTTGGGGCAATTTGTTCTTTATGCGGTTTTTGCATCCAGCGCCCTTGGCCAACTTTCAGAAGTTTGGGGTGAATTGCAGGCTGCCGCAGGTGCTGCTGAACGCATTTCCGAATTACTAAATGAAAAACCAGCCATCACCTCGCCAGCCAATCCCTCCGCGTTGCCAATGCCGGTGCGTGGTGAAGTCCGATTTGAAAATGTGAATTTTGCCTATCCTTCACGCGACAACGTCAAAGTATTGAGCGATATTTCCTTTGCTGCAAAACCCGGTGAAGTCATTGCCATCGTCGGCCCTTCGGGCGCAGGCAAGACCACGCTCTATGCCTTAATCCAGCGCTTCCAAGAGCCAGACACAGGCGCCGTGAAACTTGATGGCCAAAACATCAATACGCTTGATCTTGAGGCTTTGCGAAACAACATTGCCACCGTGCCGCAAGACCCAACAATTTTCTCCGGCACCATAGCCGATAACATTCGCTTAGGTCGGCCCGAGGCGACAGATGCAGAAGTGATCGCCGCAGCCAAGGCCGCGCGTGTTTCTGAATTTGCTGAAAAACTGCCCGACCAATATAATTCAATGTTGGGTGAGCGCGGCATAACGCTTTCAGGCGGCCAGCGCCAACGCTTGGCCATCGCCCGCGCTATATTACGCAACGCACCCGTGTTGCTTCTCGATGAAGCGACAAGTGCACTTGATGCCGAGAGCGAAGCCCTGATCCAGGAAGCACTGGAAGGCCTCACCAAGGGTCGCACAACTTTGGTCATCGCCCACCGCCTGGCCACGGTGCGCAACGCTGATCGCATCATCGTTCTGGAAAATGGCAAGATCGTGGGCCAAGGTACACACGCCCAATTGATGAAAAAAAGCCCGCTCTATTCCAAGCTCGCCAAACTTCAGTTCAACGTTCCGTCAACTTAAGTTCAATGCGGCGGTTTTCGGATTTAGCTTCCTCTGTATCTCCGGGCGCCAATGGTTGGAATTCACCAAAGCCTGCCGCCACCAAATGATTGGGCGAAACACCTTGCGCGATGAGAAATTTCACCACGGCTATGGCCCGCCCCGATGAAAGCTCCCAATTAGAGGCAAATTTTGCACCCACCAAAATCGGATCATTATCGGTGTGACCATCCACACGCAGCACCCACTGAATATCTGGCGGAATTTCCTTTTCCAATTGCTTCAAGGCATCTGCAAGTTTGGCCATCTCCGCCTTGCCAGCATCATTCAGATCAGCACTTCCCTTCGGAAACAGCACTTCAGCTTGAAACACAAACCGATCCCCCACCACGAGAATGTCGGACCGCTGCGAAAGGATCTGCCGCAATCGCCCGAAAAATTCCGAACGATATTTCGAAAGCTCTTGCACTTTCTGCGCCAATGCCGTGTTCAAGCGCCGCCCCAAATCCGCAATCTGGGTTTCTGATGTGCGGTTGCGCGCTTCGGAGTCATCGAGGAGTGCAGAAATCTGCGCCAACTGGCGGCGCATCGCGGCAATTTGCTGGTTCAGTAACTCAACCTTTGCCAAAGCATCGGAGGAAATTTTCTTTTCCGTATCAAGCGTGGTTTGCAAGCCACTAATCGTGGTGCCGGCATCAGCCCCCTTGTTGCTTTCAGCCGCCAAGCCAGCCAGCAAATCCGCTGTCTTGGATTTTTGCGCATTAAGATCATCGGTCAAAGCCAAAAGCTGGGCATCCGATTCAGCCTTGGCTGATTTTTCCAACGCCAATAATTGCGTCAACTCAGCAATCTGAGATCGAAGTTGCCCTAGCGCGGAATCCTGCCCCGAGATTTGCCGTGCCAGCAAAAACTGTGCGATCATGAACACCGAAAGCAGAAACGTGATCACCAGCAGAAGCTGCGCCATGGCGTCCACAAAGCCAGGCCAATAGGGGGCTTCCTCAGGACGGCGGCGGCGTGACAGCGCCATCGATTACGAACCTTTACCCGTCGTGCGGATCAATAAACGTTGAATTTCACTCTGCTGCACTTGCTGACTCTGAATCCACTGCCGCACCATTTTTTGTTCTTCACGCATCTGTTGCACAAGGTTGGCCACTGCATCGGCTAGCTGCTCGGTGGCATTCTCATCCGCACTTGCAAGGGGCATAGCGGTTTCCCCGCGATGTTCCATTTGCGTGCCCAAACGTTCAATCGATTTCTGCAAGTTCTGCAAATCAATTCGCAGATATGCAGGCATCATGCCGCCGCTATGATCGCCAGCTTGCACATCAGTAATCGTCGAAAGCCAATCTTCCAGATTGTGATAAAATCGGTTCTGCGCTTGTGACGCTTTCAAATCGAGAAAGCCCAATACCAGCGAACCCGCCAGACCAAACAGTGACGACGAAAACGAAAGCCCCATGCCCGCCAATGGCTTTTGCAGTCCGGACTTCAACTCGTCAAACACCGCAGAAGATTGCGTTGAACCAACATCCAAATTACGGATAGCATCACCGACCGAAGTTACCGTCGCCAGCAAGCCCCAGAACGTTCCGAGCAACCCCAAGAAAATCAAAAGCCCAATCAAATAGCGCAACAGATCACGCGATTCATCAAGCCGCGATGCCAATGAATCAAGTAGTGAACGCATTGTTTGCGGTGACAGCACCGTGCGCCCCGAAGCATCGCCAAGAATGGTCGACATTGGGGCGAGCAACAAGGGTGGTGACTGCTCACTTCCCTGCCCAACTTTAAAACCATTCAGCCAGCTGACTTCCGGAAACAATCGCCACACCATCCGGTAGGCATATAAAATGCCCATCACAAGCGTGGCCACGATCAAGCCATTCAAACCCGGATTGGCCATGAACGCATTCTTGATATTCGGAAACAAAACCGCGGCAATAATCGCCACCAACAGCGTGAAAACCAACATATGCACCAAGTGCACCGTGGGCCTATCAACAACAATCGCCTCTTGCGCCATGCCCGTTCCTAGCTTTGATCAGAGAATCTTGAACAGCAATCTAGACGATTAAATGGCAAAGGGGGAGAGGTTAGATCACCCCATCGCCTTGTTGATTTCTTCCGTCATCTTCTTGGCATCACCGAATAACATCAGCGTGTTGTCGCGCCAAAACAGCGGGTTATCAACGCCGGCGTAGCCCGAGGCCATGCCGCGTTTTATGAACATCACGGTCTTGGCTTTCCAGACTTCGAGAACTGGCATGCCATAAATGGGCGAGGTCTTATCATCCTTGGCCGAAGGGTTGGTTACGTCATTGGCGCCGATTACAAAGGCAATATCAGCTTGGGCAAATTCCGAGTTGATGTCTTCAAGCTCAAACACTTCGTCATAAGGCACATTGGCCTCCGCCAGCAGCACATTCATATGGCCGGGCATGCGGCCAGCCACCGGGTGAATGGCATATTTGACCGAAACGCCAGAAGCCTTCAAATGATCGGCCATTTCGCGAAGCGCATGTTGGGCCTGGGCCACGGCCATGCCGTAGCCTGGTACGATGATCACCGAAGCGGCGTTCTTCATCATGAAGGCCGCATCGTCGGCCGAGCCTTGCTTAACGGGCTTGGTTTCGCCCTTAGCCGCAGGGCCAGCGCTTTCGCCGCCAAAGCCACCAAGGATGACCGAGATGAAAGAGCGGTTCATGCCCTTGCACATGATGTAAGACAAGATTGCGCCTGATGAACCCACCAACGCGCCAGTGATGATCAAAGCTGTGTTAGCCAGTGTGAAACCAATGCCCGCTGCGGCCCAACCGGAATAGGAATTGAGCATCGAAACCACCACCGGCATATCGGCACCGCCGATAGGGATGATCAACAATAGGCCTAGCGCAAACGCGATGAGAATGATCAGCCAGAACCAAATTGCCGCGGGCGCGGAGAAGAAGAACACAACACAAGCAAGCATTGCGAGTGCCAGAGCAATGTTGATCAGGTGCCGCCCCGGTAGCATGATCGGCGCGCCCGACATGCGACCATCCAGTTTCAAAAACGCAATGATCGAGCCGGTAAAGGTGAGCGCACCAATGGCAGCCCCCAATGACATTTCAATCCGGCTTTGCGCGTGGATAACGCCATCGGTCGCAATACCAAATGCATCAGACGCATAAAACGCCGCAGCCGCCACACACACCGCAGCCAAACCCACCAGTGAGTGAAACGCAGCCACCAGTTGCGGCATGGCTGTCATGGCAATGGTGCGCGCCAGATAAGCGCCAATGCCGCCGCCAATGGCAACGCCAGCAATGATCAAACCCCAAGCCAGTGCGCTGGATGGCGCAGCAACGGCAAGTGTCGTGAGAATGGCAAGCCCCATGCCCACCATGCCGTAGAGATTACCTTTGCGCGACGAAGCAGGTGACGACAGGCCTTTCAGCGCTAAAATAAACAGCGAACCTGAAACCAGATAAAGCAGGGCAGCAAGATTGGCGCTCACTCGTTATTCCTTTACAACTTCGGCAACATCTTTTGGAAAATCAACATTCCTAAAATTTGGATAAGCGACCTTCAAAAGTTTATTTTTTTGCGGATCGCTCAGACTCATCAAATACCACTTGCCACCATCAACAAATGCCAATGTTTGCGCATGAACGAGCAGCCCTCCGCCGCTAACCTTCTTCATGTGGAATTCGGTTGGCACCAGGAGATAGGGAAATCCGTTACCGGCGATCGCCGCAACTGCCTGTTTAACGTCCAATTTGAACACATCAGTGGTAACCGTCTCCGCGGTCTTGCGCAACGATTGCTCAACGGCTGCGATCAGTTGATCGTCCGTGATGTTACCATTTTCGGCCAGAAATTTGCGCACATTTGGTGGTATGTCTTGCGCGAGATGAGCCGTGTCATTGGTCGTAATAGCCGTTGAAAAATCCGTTGCCGCCTGCGGGAACGACGCCATCTCTTCGCTCGAAAAAGTGGCCGCAAAAACCCTGTCAGCTGATGTCAAAACCGACATAAAAGTCAAACAAGCAAAAACGATACCCCGGCACCTCAAGCCAATTGCCTTTAGCATCGGAAGATTATCTGAATGGATAAAACTCATCTTACTTACCCTTCTTCTTATACATAGCCAGCATGCGGCTGGTGACGAGGAAACCGCCGAAAATGTTGACGGATGCAAATATCAAAGCAAAGAACCCAAAAATCATCGCCAAGGTGGAACCTGATGCAATGGCCCCGGCACCCACAGCAAGCAAAGCGCCGACAACAATGACCGAAGATATGGCGTTGGTCACTGACATGAGCGGCGTGTGCAGCGCTGGCGTTACATTCCACACCACAAAATAACCAACGAAAACGGCCAGCACGAATATCGCAAACAGCGAAACAAAGGGATCAACACCATGGGCCAATTGTTCCATTATTTTTTTACCTCATACATGGCATGAACCAGTGCACCATCTTTGGCAATCAGCGTGCCCTTGATGCACTCATCACTATAATCGATCGCGAGATTGCCTTCTTTGCTGATCATGAGATCAATAAAGTTTTGCAGATTCTTAGCAAACAGCGGCGTGGCATTGCCGGCCAGCTTGCCAGCCAAATTCACGGTGCCGATAATTGAAACGCCCTTGTGCACGACAATTTCATCAGGTTTTGACAGCGGGCAATTGCCGCCGCGTTCCACGGCCAAATCGACAATGACCGAACCCGGCTTCATCGATTCAACCATTTCTTTGGTGATCAGCACTGGTGCTGGCCGCCCGGGGATCAATGCGGTTGTAATCACGATATCCTGGTTCTTCACATGGTCGGCAACGAGCTTGGCTTGCTTGGCTTTATCTTCAGCCGAAAGTTCCTTGGCATAGCCGCCGGAGGTTGCCGCGTCTGCCACATCAGCAAATACGAATTTTGCACCGAGCGACTTCACCTGTTCTTCAGTGGCTTTGCGAACGTCGGTTGCCGAAACGATGGCCCCCAAACGCCGCGCTGTGGCAATCGCTTGCAAACCAGCAACCCCCACACCCATGATGAACACTTTGGCGGGCGGCACAGTGCCAGCCGCTGTCATCATCATCGGGAAAGCGCGGCCATAATGGGCGGCGGCATCAATCACCGATTTATAACCAGCGAGGTTGGCTTGCGACGATAAAATATCCATGGCTTGGGCGCGCGAAATCCGTGGCATCAATTCCATGGCAAAGGCTGTCACACCAGATTTGGCCAAACCATCAAGCGTCTTGCGATCACCATGCGGTTCCAAGCCACCAACGAGAACGGCACTCTTCTTCATGGCTTTCAGTAGCGCATCTGCAGGGCGACGAACGCAGGCCACGATATCGGCATCTTTTACAACGCCAATGCCTTTAACAATCTCGGCACCAGCAGCGGCATAATCCGCATCTGAAATATTAGCACCAGAGCCGGCGCCAGATTGCACGGAAACTTTCAGGCCTTTTTTCACATAGGCTTTCACAGTGTCGGGGCTGGCAGAACAACGGTTTTCCCCCGCTGCTGTTTCGGAGGGAAACGCAATTTTCATGATTTATTTTGAACCATCAAGACATATGTACATTCATGGCGGCGAAAAGGCCGAAAAGTGCAAGCAGTGCAACCGGCATCAGCCATTTGCCACCCATGCGCAGCGCAAGGCCACTGCTGATCACACCCACCAAAATGCCGCCAAACCCGAGCAGCAAGTTGAAAGGATTATCAACAAAGCGGAACACGACCAGAGCCACTACGACATAAAGGCAAACGATTGAACCAGCAGTTGAAAATGCCAAAAAGCCGTTATAAGTGGCGCGGTGGTTTGCAAAATCCTCAGCCGAGCCAGCCGGAGCTGGAGCATGTGAAGGTTCGGAATGTGAAGCCATCGAAGAATCCCCAAATTGAGTTGTAGAAACGTCTTATCCAATCGCGGGAAATGCCGCAATGCCCCTGAATTGTCGCGGGGAAATCTTGACATGGCTCTGCTGGTTCTGAAAACGGCTGTCTCCGTTTTCGCGAGGATAGAAAGATACGAAGGGTTGCGCGGCGCAAGCAATCGCAATAATGCCGGTTAGAATAGTCCGGCGGGTTGGGCGATTGAATCCGCCCCACGCTTTTGTAGCTGTTTTTGCTTTGGATCGCTCTTGTTCGGCTTCTTTTTGAGGGAAGCATTTGAGCCATCTAAGGCGCACGGGTCGTAGTGCCTGCGGGTCTAACCAAAGCACGCCGGGAATTTGGGATACGTTATCTCAAACCCGCAGCCGCCACATCTGCTCCATTAAAACGGTTTTCCTTAAAACCGTCCTGGCAGTTTTAAGAAAAACTGCTTGAGCCACCGTCATGAGCGTTAACCCCTTCAGAAGCAGACAGGAACACACATGGCATAGTGGGAATATAATGTCCAAGTACTATTTATTGACATCAAATCTTTTTCTCTTCTCCCGATGGAATTTTGCAGGAGTCTCCGATGGGAGAAGGGGATTCAATTAAATGCACCGACACTATGCCAACACTTTAAACTGGTGTTGCACTTCGTCTGGGAATTTGGGGGCAGATTTGGGTGTCGGAAAATATTGAAAAGAAAACTGGATTCCTGCCTTCGCAGGAATGGCGGGGCTGGGATGGAGTGCGAAAAGCGAAAATGGCATTATATTTCCAGGACACTCGTGCAGCACAAACGGGTGGAGATCGCAGTCGCTTCATTCATCTCCGGGGCTTTTTGGGCGCGACAGCGGCTTGATTGCCAGTAACTGTTACAGGAAGTGCCTGGGCTTGTTCGGTATGTTTCAGCAGCGTGCGTAATATGCTCGCAGTGACAGCGCCAAATCCCAAGAACATCACCGCCAAATTAAAGATCCAACCAATGAACGGAATGGAATTCAGAATTGCGATGATCAACAAAGCAATCGTGACCAACAGAAGGCGACCGCCCGTTGAATGTGGCACCTGCCTGAAACCGCCGACAACCCACATGGCCAAGGCATAGGCACCCACAATATAGCCCAGCAACCAGAACACGAATGACGCGAGGATGGCCAAGGGAATAAGCGGAATTCCTATTAAGGTGATAGCGCTGACTGGCACCAGGCCAATGCTGGCACTTAGACCCAATGCGCCCAGCGTCATGGTCTTGATAGGGGCTGAAATTGCGTCGTTTTTCAGTCGTTCCATCATCTCTGGTGCGAAAGACAGAAGCATAGCAGCGACCAAGACGAGGAAGGCGATGCTCATCAGCAAAACCATTATGATCCCTGCAATACCCACGCCCGTCCATGGCATGGATTTGTCAAAGGTTTCGCGAACGGATTGGGTTGTCGCTGCTGGCGTCATTTTTTCAAACCGAACCTTTTCGGGGGCAATGACGCTGGCGGGAATGACGATAGGCTCAACGGCGTGATAGATCAGCGTCCCGCCAATTTTGGCGGCGCTGCCAAATGCCAGTTTGTTGACTGTCAAGACGGTGTCACCACCAATTGAACTGTTGCGCGTAATATTTCCACCGACGGCGATCAAGCTCCCTGAAATCGGGCCGTCAATCGTAATATTTCCGGCGGCCAAGCGGGCATTGCCACTTACGCTTGCTTGTGGGCCAGTGTGGATATTGAAGCCCGCTGCCGTTAAATCTTCGCCAATGGACTGGGAAATATCAACAGAAAAGCCAGCCGCATAAGCATTTTTGCCCACAGGCGCATTCACGCCTACGCTAAAGCCGGATATGCCAAGATCTTTCTCCACGCGCTCTGACACATAAGAAGAGAAGCCTGAAACAAACGCGTCTCTTGGTGCAGGGCTCGAAAGCGTTGCAGACGAACCCGACACATAGGCATCACCACCGACTTCCAAGCGATCAGCACTTACTGCCGGGGCCGCAAATATGAATGTGCCCATCAGCAACGCAAAAAATAGACGTGACATGGCAGTTCCCTCTTCCATTCAGATGTCGGAAGAATAGGGGCTTTCGCAAAATTATGGCTTGATCGAGATCAAGCTAAATGACCACTGACAAGACGTGGTGACTTACATTGTTACGGGACGTATCGCTCTACGGTAAGCGGTTTCAGCCCACCTTAAACGCCCGTTCCAGCCGGTTGATCTGTGCGCTGATGGGGCTAGGTTGTTCTTCGGTGTCGTTGTTGCTGGCTTTGCGGTTGAGCATTGAGTCAAGCGTCTTGATGCGCTCCAGCAGGCGCAGGGAGCGTTCGACCAATGACTTTAAACCGTCGGGCAATTGCTCGCCGCCCTTGAGATCATGGCCGCGGCCAATTTCACTTAAATTGATGCGATGCTTTTCTCTATGGGCTTCATCGCGTGTCATTTCCTGGGTGGCGATGGCGCGTTGGAGAAGTAGCCATGAGGCCATTTGCATAAGCCTTGTGGTGAGGCGCATGGATTCTGTGGCGTAGGCAATGGCACCTACGCGGTCAAGCACGCGGGCATCAATGCGGCCTTCGCCATCGAGATAATTGGCGGTTTCTTCAACCAGGCCCATGCCTTCTTTGAAAGTTTTTTCGAAATGTTCAGAGTCTGTGAATTTTGCAAGGAAGTCGATCGTTCCTGCTTTCTGCGTTGCCTGATCCTGCATGGTTAACTGCCCCTTACTCACAAACATAGATATTTCCCCAAATTCGATCATGGCGCGGCTGGGTTGCCGCGTCAAGTTGGAGAGTGAGGAGCAAGTACCAGGCCAGTTTTGGCCAGAAAAAAAGCCGCATAAAGATGCGGCTTTGAGTTTAAACAGGGAGGCGTCAAACAGAGTGGACAGATACCACTCGGAGAAACCCAGAAACTCTGGGATAGGTATCGTAGTAAATGTTAAGTATTACCGAATCGTTAACGCACGTTACAATTTGTTACAATATAGCGACTATTTTTTGAAAAATGCGTCAGCTGCGGCTTTACCCACATGTTTTTTCGCAATCTCAGCGCGAATACGTGCAATCTCGGAGTCTAAAGTGATAACGCGTTGTTCTAATTCGGCAATGGAAATGGCGTCGAGATTTTCGCCGATAACCATTTGCGGTTTGGGGCGGGGCTCATTTTCAAGGTCCATTTTTTGATTCATGTGCATGCTCCGGCAATGTGATAGTAATCATGCAACAGTCTTGAAATGGTCACAAGTGCGAGAACGGGAATCCAGAAATGAACCACATGAAAGCCATTGAGATGACGGGCTTTGGCGGGCCAGAGGTTTTGGTGCTGGGCGAAATTGCGCGGCCCGAGGCGGGGATCGGCCAGATTCTGGTTAAGGTGGCGGCGGCGGGGGTGAATCGGCCCGACATTTTACAGCGCCAAGGGGGCTATCCACCGCCTGCGGGTGCGCCATTGACCTTGGGATTGGAGATTGCTGGCGAAGTTGTAGCGCTGGGGCAAGGCGTTTCGCGCTACCGCCTGGATGACCTCGTTTGCGCATTGGTGCCGGGTGGCGGTTATGCTGAATATGCGGTGGTGGCGGAGGATAATGCCCTACCGGTGCCTGCTGGTTTGTCGCTGATCGAGGCGGCGGCGATCCCGGAGACTTATTTTACGGTGTGGACCAATGTGTTTCAGCGGGGCGGCTTGAAGGCGGGGGAGCGGCTTTTGATCCATGGCGGTTCAAGTGGCATTGGCACCACGGCCATTCAATTGGCCAAACAGTTTAAGGCTTTTGTGATTGTGACGGCGGGAAGCGACGAAAAATGCAAACAGTGTTTGGCACTGGGGGCTGATGTGGCGATCAATTACCGAACCCAGGATTTCGTGGTTGAGATGGAAAAGGGCGGGCTTAAAGCCGATGTGATCCTTGATATGGTGGGTGGGGATTATGTGGCGCGGAATTTGAAAGTGGCGGCACTCAACGGGCGGATTGTGCAAATTGCATTTCAGCGGGGATCGAAGATCGAGGCAGATTTTTTGGCCATCATGCTGAAACGGCTGACTTATACCGGGTCGACACTCAGGCCGCGGACGGTGACTGAGAAAGCCGAGATTGCACGCGAGTTGGAGGCGAAGGTTTGGCCGCTTTTAGCCGCGCGCAAGTGCAAACCGCAGATTTACAAGACATTCCCATTGGCAGACGCGGTGAAAGCGCATCGCTTGATGGAGTCGAGTGCGCATGTCGGAAAGATTGTGTTGACTGTTTAAATCTCGTTGCATTGAGTGGCTTCTGGCCCTATATGGAGCCCATTCCAGACATCGTTATGTCACACAATACAGGGCCTGAAATACGGGTTCTGAAGGAGAAGAAACACATGTCCGCGCCATTGATGCCTAAAGCCACCGCCGTTTGGCTGGTTGAAAATACCGCTCTCACGTTCAAGCAGATCGCTGATCTTTGCGTGTTGCATGAGCTTGAAGTGAAGGGCATTGCCGATGGTGATGTGGCCCAAGGCATTAAGGGCATGGACCCGGTGACGGGTGGACAGCTTACACGCGAGGAAATTTCACGCGGCGAGGCTGATCCCAATCATAAATTGGCTTTGCTGGTTTCAAAGGTTGATGTGGCTGTGAAGCGTTCAACCACGGGTCCGCGTTATACGCCAGTGTCGCGCCGTGGTGACCGGCCCGACGCCATCATGTGGTTGTTGCGGTATCACCCTGAGCTGACTGATGCCGCCGTTATGAAACTGGTGGGCACGACCAAGCACACCATTGCTTCCGTGCGCGACCGTGACCATTGGAATGCCCCGAACATCAAGCCGGTTGATCCGGTGACGCTTGGATTGTGCTCACAGTTGGAGCTTGATATGGCGGTTTCCAAGGCTGCGTCAAAGGGCATGAAGAAATCAACCATGCAGGATGCGGCTGCACCACGCACGCTTATTCCAGCAGCGGAAGTAGCCGGTACGTCGGCCCATACAGCCGCTGTTGCAGAAGCCGAAGCCGAGCGCGCACGCAGCGAACCTGCCAATCCCGATGATAGCAAAGACAAGACTTATGACGCCGACTCCGTGTTTGCCAAACTCAAGGGCTTGAAGATCGAAGGGGATGACAAATAATGCGCATTCTTGTTGTTGGTGCTGAAGGGACTGTTGGCCAAGCGGCGATTTCTGGCCTTCGTGCTGGCCATGAGATTATCAAAGCCGGCCGCAAGCATGGCGATGTGACTGTTGACATGATGGATGCCGCTTCGGTGCGCGCCATGTATGCCAAGATTGGCAAAGTGGATGCGGTGGCGGTGTGTGCTGGCCATTCCTATTTCGGCCCTGTTGATACCATGACGCCTGAGCAGTTTTTGGATGGCATGAAAGACAAGGTGATGGGCATGGTCAATCTGGTTTTGCTCGGCCACCCACACGTGAATGATGGTGGATCATTTACGCTAACCAGCGGCATTCTTTCGCGCGATCCTATTCGCCAAGGGGCCAATGCTGCGGCCTGCGACGGCGCGCTGGATGGATTTGTGATTTCAGCAGCAATTGAAATGCCACGCGGCATTCGCATCAATGCCGTGAGCCCTGGCCTGTTGCAGGAAGCTGAGAAGAAATATGATGGCTATTTCCCCGGCCATGATGCGGTTTCATCGCGCCGTGTTGGCTTGGCTTTTGCCAAGAGTATTGAAGGTGCGATTACCGGGCAGGTTATCAAGGTCGATTGAGCATTTCCCCTCACCCTGAGGTGCCCGCTCTTGGGCGGGCCTCGAAGGGCTGGTACGGGATATGCGTCTGGCGGCCCTTCGAGGCTCACTTCGTTCGCACCTCAGGGTGAGGGTATTTGAGACTACTCCTTCACCGCCACCACATAATTGAGCGGCATTCTTGCGCCATCGGCGTAAATCACTTGGCCTGAGACGTAGCTGGCATCATCGGACGCCAAGAATGAAGCGATAGACGCAATTTCGCTGGCTTCGCCGACGCGGCCCATGGGGGTGCGCGACAGGATGCGGTGCATCGCGGCTTTATCATTGGCCACACCTTTCAACATATCGGTCATGATCGAGCCGGGGCCGATGGCGTTGACCCTGATGCCATGGGGGGCCAGTGCGAGGGCCGCCACTTTGGTGAGTTGGCGCACGCCGCCCTTGGACATTGTGTAAGGTGCAATGGCGGGGATGGCCAAAGTGTCGTTGACTGAAGACATGTTCACCACGGCACCTGCTTTACGGCCCGCTGTGATTTGCTTGACCATTTCACGCCCGCAGGTTTGCAGCATGAGGAACGAGCCTTTGAGATTGATGCCGATCACCTGATCAAATTGTTCTTCGGTGATGTCGAGGAAAT
>JAYVXY010000180.1:0-14577 GCA_043784785.1 Aestuariivirga sp.
CGCGCGTCGGCCGGATGTAAATCCCGTCCATTAATTCCAAAGCATTTGGATCGTTGACTATATCCTGATTTCTTATTTGCCGTTCAGCGCCAAGGCAAAGGCAACCGGATTGTGGTTTTGGAAACCAAGGGCGACCAACTCGATAATAAGATCGATACCGCTTACAAGCGCGATTTGCTGAACCAACTTTCCGACAACTTCTCATGGGATAAAACTCAAACGGCTGGCACTTTAGAGCTTCAATCCGAAAACGGCGAAACCGTCGAATGCGCCTTGGTGCTTATGGGTGAGTGGAGAGCCAAACTTCCAAATCTGCTTTTATAGGCCCATGGGGCATGAGATTTAGGTTTGTTGGTATTTTTGTTGGTATTTTTGCTGATCGGCTTAAGAATACTCTATAAAAGCAATGATATAAAGAGACATTTGGATGCCTCTTCGGGCACCAAATTTTCAACTTCAACATTCTTATCTAATTTTCGTTTCACGGTTTTCCGGACATTGATTGTGACCGATCGATGTTTTTTCAATGCTCGTGGAGGCTATGCTATGCTCGATGTGGTTATACCGGCTGGTGCGACGCCGCAAATGTTGCGCCGCAAAAGTATTTGTATAACAATATAATTGTTGACTGATAATGACATTCGCTATTTAATTATCGTTGGCACGCCGGACCCCAACAAGTGTGTGCGCAGAAAAAAGGGAGAAAATTAATGAACTCGATGACACGCCGCACGGCGCTGATTTCTACATTGGCATTTGCTGGTGCATTCGCCACTGGCGCGCTTGCCGATGGACTGCCAAAGCTCGCAGTCAAGAAAACTTATAAGGTTGGCTTTGCCCAAACCGAAAGCAACAATCCTTGGCGTTTGGCGCAAACCGCAAGCATGAAAGCCGAAGCTGAAAAACTCGGCTGGCAACTGGTTTATACCGATGCTGCCGGTTCTGCAGCAAAGCAAGTGGCTGATGTGAACAGCATGATCGCCCAAGGCGTTGATGCGATCTTCTTGTCTCCACGTGAGGAAAAGCCTTTGATCCCAGCTGTTATGGCTGCCAAAAAAGCTGGTATTCCACTGTTCCTGATTGACCGTGGTGTTGATGCCAAGCTGGCTAAGGGCGGCGTTGACTATGTAACCTTCATCGGTTCTGACTTCTTGAAGGAAGGCACCACAGCAGGCGAAAATCTGGTCAAGATCACCGGCGGCAAAGCTACGATCATTGAACTCGAAGGATCAACTGGTTCTTCACCTGCCAATGACCGTAAAACCGGTTTTGATGCTGTGATTGCCAAAAACCCCGGCATGAAGATTGTTGCCTCGCAAACAGGCGATTTCAACCGCGATAAGGGTCGCCAAGTTGCTGAAGCTCTGTTGCAAGCCCATCCAGAAGCAACTGTTCTCTATGCTCACAATGACGAAATGGCCATTGGTGCTATTTCGGCAATCGAAGCTGCTGGCAAGGTTCCAGGCAAAGACATTATTGTCGTCTCGATCGATGGCGAAAAAGATGGCTTGCAGGCAATCATTGATGGCAAGATGGCCTTTACAGTAGAATGCAATCCAAAGTTCGGCCCTGCGGCTTATGCTGCGGCCATGGCCTATGCCAAGGGTGATGCCATTCCACCTGTTATGACCAATACCGACCGCTTCTATGACGCCAGCAATGCCAAAGCCAGCATGGCGGATTCATATTGATCTTAGTTAAGTAAGCGCGTTCCTCCCATGAGCCCGGCTTTGTGTGGACCAAAGTTGGGCTCTTCTTTTGTGAACGCGCTTTTCTTTCATTAAAAATGCTCTTCGACCCGTTCAGTACTTGACAAAGGGGCTGGGCGAGGCATCAATAAACTCTGAAAAGTGGCAAGCAAAATGGTCTCAGAGGCTTTCAAAAATAACACTCCATTGCTCTCCATGCAAAATATCAGCAAGGCGTTTGCGGGTATTCCGGCACTCAGTTCTGCTTCGCTCGAAGTTGCGACAGGAGAGGTTCATGCGCTGATTGGTCAGAACGGTGCTGGCAAATCGACGATGATCAAAATTCTGACAGGTTATGTCAGTCGCGATACAGGTGACATTAATTTTGACGGTGGGCCATTCGAGGCGCGATCACCGCATGATGCACAAGCCAAAGGCATCAGCACAATTTATCAAGAAATCAATCTGGTTCCGTTTCGCTCGGTCACGGAAAATATCTGCTTGGGTCGCGAGTCGCGTCGTTTCGGGTTTCTGAACTGGAATGCCATGCACGAAGAAGCGCGTGGCCTTATGGGGCGGTTCAATATTGACATTGATGTGCGCAAGCCACTCTATGCATTTAATACGGCCACCCAGCAAATGGTGGCCATTGCGCGAGCCATCGGGTTCAAAGCCAAGTTGGTGATTATGGACGAGCCAACGTCATCGCTTGATGAGCGCGAGGTGAATGTTCTGTTTGACGTTATCCGTCAGCTCAAACAATCGGGCATCTCGGTGATTTTCGTCAGCCATAAATTGGATGAGCTTTACCAAGTCTGTGACCGGGTTACGATTATGCGCGATGGTCGCACGGTAAAAACGGCGGACATCAAGTCAATCAGTAAAATTGAACTGGTGGCCAGCATGCTTGGTCGCGATGTGGCCCAAGTTGCGAAAAGTGCCACCGCCTTTGGCAAACGCACGGCCAAAATTGGTGAGATTGTTCTTGCTGCAAAAGGCTTGAGCGCTGGTCATAAAGTTCAAGATGTTTCATTCAGTGTGAAGAGTGGAGAAATTGTGGGCTTTGCAGGCTTGCTTGGTGCCGGGCGCACCGAGACTGCAAGGCTGGTTTTTGGCGCTGATGCAAAGCGTAGTGGAACCATGACATTGGATGGCCACCCCTTGAACCCGCGTGACCCCATCGATGCCATCGGCAAAGGCATTGGCTTTTCATCGGAAGACCGAAAGCTTGAAGGCATTATTCCAGATATGTCAGTGGCAGAAAATTTGACCTTGGCCCTCATGCCGCAACTCACCAAGGCCGGCATTGTTGACGAAGAAAGACAACGTGTCATCGTCGAAAAATTCATCCAGAGGATGGGGGTTAAATGCAGCGGCCCCGGGCAGAGGATTCGCGAGCTTTCAGGCGGCAACCAACAGAAAGTTCTGCTGGCGCGCTGGCTGGCGATGAACCCCAAACTGGTCATTCTTGATGAGCCGACGCGCGGCATTGACGTTGGCGCAAAAGCCGAGATTCAGTCCTTGATCAAGGAACTGGCCGAACAGGGGCTTGGTGTGTTGATGATATCCTCGGAATTGGAAGAGGTTATTGAGGGATCAGACCGGGTTTTTGTTTTGCGTGAGGGCAGAAACGTGGCCGAGTTTTCGGGCAAGCAAATTAGCGAAGCAGCCGTCATGGCGGCCATGGCCCATGGGACCCATGGTGATGGCGCCCAAACCAATTCAGGGAATGCGCCATGAGCGATATTGCAACTTCAAACCTCAACACCCCACCACGATTTGACGCGATGAAATTCCTCACCAAATATTCAACGCTGGCGGCATTGTTGGCGCTGGTCGTGTTCAACCTGATTTTCACCAATCATTTTATTTCCATGCAAACACTCAACGTAAACCTCACACAAGTTGCCACCATCGTGATTGTTGGTGTGGGCATGACACTGGTTATTGCGACGGGTGGCATTGATCTTTCCGTTGGTTCGATGATGGCAATATCGGGCGCTATTGCTCCGCTCATCTTTCTCGGTACTGCCGTTCACATCAGTGAAATTCACATCGCTGTTGCGGTGGGCATGGTTGTTGCAGTTTTGGCGGCCGGAGCATTCGGCTGGTTTAACGGTTGGCTGATTACGCGTTTTCGCATTCAGCCGATCATTGCCACACTGGTGTTGTTTATCGCCGGGCGCGGCATTGCCCAGGTTTCAACCAATGGCAATTTGCAGCCCTTTAAGTTGGGTGAGTTCCAATGGATTGGGCTTGGCCGCTGGTTTGGCGTTCCGGTGCAAGTGGTGATCATGATTGTCTTGGTGGTCGCTGCGGCATGGGTTTTAAGGCGATCATTATTTGGTCGGCAAATTCTGGCGATTGGCGGCAATGAACGCGCGGCGCGGCTTGCCGGCGTTCCTGTGGCCAGCGTGAAGCGTTGGGTTTATTGTATTAGCGGCCTGTGCTCTGGCATTGCGGGTTTAGTGGTGATTGCTATCAACTCATCGAGCGATGCCAATCTTGTGGGCCTGGGGATGGAGCTTGATGCGATTGCCGCCGTGGCCGTTGGCGGCACGCTGCTCAGTGGCGGGCGCGCCACGGTTACGGGCACGCTGATCGGCGCGCTCATTATTCAATTGGTACGTTACACGTTGCTGGCCAATGGCGTGCCTGATGATGTGGCCAAACTTGTGAAGGCCGCACTCATCGTCTTAGCGGTTTGGCTGCAACGCCATGGGAGGGCTTGAGCCATGAAAAAGACAACCCTTATCGCTGCGCTTTCAAGCCAAGGTGTATTGATCGCACTTGCATTGCTTATTCTTTTCGGCTGGCTGCGTTATGACAATTTTCTAGGCCTGTTCAATATATCAACCGTGCTGCGCTATAATTCCATGTTCGCACTGGTGGCCCTTGGCATGTGCTTTGTGATCATGACGGGCGGCATTGATCTGTCGGTTGGTTCAACGGCAGCGCTGGGCAGCGTGGTATCAGCTTTGGTCAGCACACAAGGCATGCTGGTGGGAACACTGGTTGGTGTTGCCGCTGGCCTCTGCGTTGGCATCCTCAATGGTTTTGTGATCGTCAAATTACGTATCTTACCCTTTATCGCAACATTGGCGACGATGCTTGCAGCCAATGGAACGGCATTATTGCTGGCGCAAGATCAAACTGTTTCGGTGTCTTATGATGGTAGCTTTGTTAATTTGGGCCAGGGTGATATTTTCAATATTCCCATTCCCGCCATCATTGCTGTTTTGGCCTATGTAATTGGTTCAATCGTTCTTAATTTCACCAGCACGGGCCGCTCGGTTCTGGCCATTGGCGGCAATGAAGATGCCAGCCGGATGATGGGCCTTCCGGTCGACAGGGTGAAATTCATGGTCTATGTTTTGAGCGGTGGCCTGTCTGGTCTGGCTGGTGTTATCCTCGCCTCACAATTTGGCGCAGGCCAACCGATTGAAGGCGTGGGCTGGGAGCTCTTTGCAATCGCTTCCGTCGTTGTGGGCGGAACATTGCTAACCGGTGGCGTAGGTTCAGTCGGTGCTACATTGGCTGGCGTGCTGCTGCTGGGGCTTATCTTTAATGTGCTGAATTTCGAGAATGGGCTCGGCTGGATTTCGCTCTCAGCCTATTGGCAATCGGTGATCCGGGGGTTATTCCTGCTTTTTGTCGTTATTCTACAGTCACGCCTGGCGGTTCGCGAAAGTCCGGCCTGACTATTTGGCTTGCCATATGGCGCTTGAATGTTTCTGGTTTGGCCTTTAAGTAGCCGATCCGGACTGACGTTTATGGGTGGCGTCAACATTTCAAGTGCAAGAGGCGGCCAGCATAGATGAGTGTGAAACTTTACCGTGGTGATTTGCCTTCGGATTTCAATCCGGGCAGCTCGGTTGCGATTGATACCGAAGCTTTGGGCTTGAAGCCGGCGCGGGACAAGCTGTGCCTGGTGCAGATTTCAACAGGTGACGGCAATGCGGTTTTGGTGCAAATGGATCGCTCAAATTACCATGCGCCTAATTTGAAAGCGCTGCTGGCCAATCCAAAAGTTTTAAAGATTTTTCATTTTGCGCGTTTTGATGTCGCCGTTCTCAAGCAATATTTAGATGTTGATACAGCGCCTTTGTTTTGCACAAAAATCGCTTCAAAGCTGGTGCGTACCTACACGGATCGGCATGGCTTGAAGGAATTGGTGCGCGAATTGCTTGGCATTGATCTCAATAAATTGCAGCAAAGTTCAGATTGGGGCGCGCACACGCTGACCGATGCGCAGAAGGCCTATGCCGCCGAAGACGTGGTTTATCTGCATGAGCTGAAACAACGTCTGGCGCAAATGTTGGAGCGCGAGGGCCGCACGGCGATTGCTCAATCCTGTTTTGAATTTATCCCAACGCGCACAGCTCTTGATCTTATGGGATGGCCTGAAGAAGATGTCTTCGCCCATTGATCAATCCAGAACCGGTTCAAACGAGCAGCGCGCCAAACGCGCTACAGCACGCGCGCGCCTTGCTCCATTTTTCGGCATTGGCGCTGGCTTGATTGGCCTTGGCATTGTTGGTGCTTTTTTGGTTCAATCCATTTTGATCAATCCCGATCCGCCCAAAACCAATCTGACGGTTGAAAAGCCAAAGGTGGAAAAAATTGTGAGCGGGCAAGCTTCACGCATCACCGGGTTTGACAAAAACCGACAGCCGTTTGAACTGGCGGCCCTGAACGGCATCCAAGACATTTCAAACCTGGATCTCGTGCATTTGCAAACTGTGACGGGAACCTTCCACCGTGACGATGGTGGGGCAATCGGCATTGCTTCAAATGTCGCCCAATATGATGCCAAGACCAAGGCGCTGGATTTGCAGGGCAAAGTGACGCTGAGGGAAGAGGGCCATTATATTGCCTATATGGAAGCAGCCAGTGTGAATGTGGATGACCACAGCCTGATTTCAAAAACCCCGGTGAAGGTTGACACTTCGAGCGGGACAGTAGAGGCTGATGGCATGACCGTTGGCCCTTATGGCAACCGCATTGTCTTTACTGGCCATGTGAAAGCGAATTTTGCGACCAATAGCGATTACGGAGTACGCCAATGAATCTGAAGTTTTTCACCCCCATTCTGATGAGTCTCGCTTTGGTTGCTTTGCCATTATTTGCGGCACCTTCGCGGGCAGCCGGCAATGTTGAGGTTGAAGCCGATCAGATGGAAATCATCGACACCGAACATAAAACAATTTTTACGGGCAATGTGATTTCCACAAGACCTTCTGAAACCATCAAGGCCGATGAAATGGTGGTCACCAGTGCGGATGTGAAACAAGCCGACGGCACAACAAAAACAGTCACCGATAAGGTTGACGCCAAGGGTCATGTGACGATCAACACCAAAAGCCAGACGATCACCGGCGGGACAGCCATATTTCATGTTCAAGAAAACACACTTGAAGTTATTGGCAATGTGCACGTCACCCAAGGTGCCAGCAATTTGCGCGGTGAACACCTGAATGTTGATCTTACCACCAATCACCTGCAAATGAGCGGTGGGCGGGTCAAGGGTTCTTTTGTACCAAAGTAAAGAATTTCACTCAAAATTAAGACAAATAGGGCCTTAATAAGTGGCGCAGAACAAGAATAAGGTTTCTGACGGACTGTCTGCTGTCATGCTGGCTAAAACCTATGGCAAAAGGCCGGTCGTCAAGGACGTGTCACTCTCGGTTCGGCGTGGTGAGGCTGTTGGCCTTTTGGGCCCCAATGGTGCTGGCAAGACGACCGTGTTCTATATGATCACGGGTTTGATTGCGGCAGATCAGGGTTCCATCAAGCTCGACGGCGAAGACATCACCAATCTGCCCATGTATCAACGGGCCAGGTTGGGAATTGGCTATCTGCCGCAGGAAAGTTCAATCTTTCGCGGCCTCACGGTGGAAGAAAATCTGCGTTCGGTTCTCGAGCTACATGAGCCCGAGAAGGCCAAACGAGAACGTTTGTTGCGTGAGTTGTATGATGAGTTCTCAATCGCCCATCTCCGGCATTCGCCGGCTGTTGCACTCTCTGGCGGAGAGCGTCGGCGCGTGGAAATCGCCCGAGCCCTTGCAGCCTCCCCCCAATATATGCTCCTCGACGAGCCCTTCGCTGGGGTTGACCCGATTGCGATCAACGATATTCGCAAGTTGGTGCGTCAGCTCACCGCTCGGGGCATCGGGGTGCTTATTACGGATCACAACGTACGAGAAACCCTCGACCTTATCGATCGTGCGCTCATCATTCATGAAGGCCACGTCTTAACCGAAGGAACCCCGCAAGATATCGTAAATGATGCCAATGTTCGGCGTTATTATCTTGGGGATAATTTTACCCTTTAGGGCTATGGGATACCCATGGCATTAATGCAAAAACTCGTCATGAAACAGGGTCAATCCCTGGTCATGACCCCGCAGCTGCAACAGGCGATCAAGCTTTTGCAAATGTCGAACATTGAAGTGCAATCCTTCATTGAAGCCGAACTTGAGCGCAATCCGCTTTTAGAGCGCGGCGAGTTGCGTGAAACGCCGGTGGCAGAAGCAAAGCCTGATAAGAATGATGTTCCTGATGCGCCATTTTCAGCAGCTGATGCCAGAGGCTCTGAGGGGGACGGCGCAACATCAGCCTCAGATGGTGCGACCACAGCTTCGCCCAGCATGGCAGGCCCTGCTCCCGATTCAGGTTGGACAAGCACAAGAGGCGGAGGCCAGCTTTCGCTTGATGGCGAGGCCTATGACTATGCGGCCAATTTGAGCCGTGATGAAACGCTGGCCGAACATCTCACCAGCCAGGTTTTTTTGCATTTGCGCGATCCCGCAGATATTTTGATCGGCCAGCATTTAATTGGCACAGTGAATGAAGCAGGTTACCTCACCTCTGATCCCGCCAGCATTGCTGAAACCATGGGCACCGATGTGGCCCATGTCGAGCGCGTGTTGAAAGTTCTGAAAAAATTTGATCCGTCAGGTGTGTTTGCCGCCGATCTCAAAGATTGTCTGCGGCTTCAGCTTCTCGATCGTAATCGCTTTGACCCGGCGATGGATGCCTTGCTTGACAATCTGCCATTGGTCGCCAAGCGTGATTACGCGGCGCTGAAAAATCTTTGTCATGTCGGCCTTGACGACATTCACGAAATGATTGCAGAAATTCGCGCGCTGAATCCAAAGCCCGGTCATGCCTTCGGCTCAGAGCCGGTGATGCCGGTGGTGCCTGATGTTGCGGTGCGCGCCGCCAATGATGGCAGTTGGTTGGTGGAGTTGAACTCAGAAACTCTGCCGCGGGTTTTGGTGAACAACCAATATGCAGCACTGGTTTCACGCGGTGCGCAAAAGACCGAAGACAAATTATTCTTGAGTGAAGCCCAAGCGCAGGCTACTTGGTTGGTGAAAAGTCTAGATCAACGCGCCAAGACCATACTCAAAGTGGCGCGCGAAATTGTAAAACAACAAGACGCGTTTTTGGTTTTGGGTGTGCAACATTTGCGCCCAATTACGTTGAAGACAGTTGCTGATGCCATCGAGATGCACGAATCGACCGTAAGCCGCGTTACTTCCAACAAATATATGGCGACACCGCGTGGCACTTTTGAACTAAAATATTTTTTTACCAACGCCATTCAATCTGGAGACTTGCACGGAGAAGCCCATTCTGCAGAATCAGTGCGCCAGCGCATTAGGGAACTGATTGAAAGGGAAACCGTAAACCACATATTGTCAGATGATGATATTGTTGATTTATTAAAGGCTGAAAACGTTGAGATTGCCCGCAGAACTGTAGCCAAATATAGGGAATCTCTCAATATTTTGTCATCGGTGCAACGCCGCAGAGAAGCCCGTGCAAAGCGCCCTTAGTGCATTGACTTATGCCTTCCCCCTCAACTAGTGTCCGCCGACTTTTGGACAGGATTTAAAGATGGCACTGGCCGTCGCTTAACACATATCGTTTCAAATTTGAGCATCGGCGGCAGTTGACGAAGCGGGTTTTAAAGCCCATGTCTATTGAACCCGGATGGTGGCAAGGAAGTACTTAGACCATGCAAATTCAGATCACCGGAAAGCACATCGATATCGGCGACGCGTTGCGCAGCCATATTGAAACCCGGCTTCAATCTTTTCGTGAACGTTTTTTTGAAGGGTCAGTCCATGGTCATGTGACACTGGAAAAACGGCGTTCGTTTTTTCTAACCGACTGCACCTTGCATTTGGCCACTGGCCTTATGTTGCAGGCCCATGCCGAAGATGCTGCGGCCATGAGCAGCGCTGATGCAGCACTTTCGCATCTTGAAAAGCAACTCAAAAAATATAAGCAACGCCTGAAAGACCATCACCGCAGCCCGCGGCAAGAAAAATTTTCGCGTGAAGCATCGGCTTATGTAATTGAGCATAATGAAGACCATGAAGGTGAAGAGCCACAAGGCCTGCATGCGGCTGTGATTGCGGAAGCCTCATCCAAAATTCCTGAACTCTCGGTGGGGGAAGCCGTGATGCAACTTGATATATCGACAACATCCTTTGTACTGTTCCACAACAGCAAGGAAGGCAGGCTCAATGTGGTCTATCGTCGGCCAGATGGCAATATTGGCTGGATTGACCCACACAGTGCGGCAAACCTCAAGGCTTAATCAGCGGAAAGTTCAAACTCATGAATCTTGCTGAAATCATCGATTCGCGTGCGGTTCTCCCGCAGGTCAAGGCACAAAGCAAAAAGCAGTTGTTGCAGGAATTATCGCAAGCTTTGGCTGGCGTGGTGGCGGTTGATCACCGGATTATTTTTGAAACCTTGCTCACGCGCGAAAAACTAGGCTCAACTGGCCTCGGCCAAGGCATTGCCATTCCGCATGGTCGCCTGCCTAACATCACTCGGGTTTACGGGCTATTTGCCAAACTCGCCACGCCCATTGCCTATGACAGTGTGGATGGTGAACCGGTCGATTTGGTGTTTGTGCTTTTGTCGCCCAATCATGCTGGTGCCGACCACCTCACCGCTCTGGCGCGCATCTCACGCCTGTTGCGCGAACCTGGCACCATGGCCAAGCTGCGCGGCACCGATACGGCTGAAGGCCTTTATGCGATTTTGACTGAGCCTCATTCCACAGCGGCCGCTACTGCGGCTTGAGGCTTACTGCAGCGTGGCTGCGATCAACTCATGCTCGAATGCGCTGCCGATGGCTGCTTCGTGGGTTTGTGAAATCGAAATTGGCTGGCCGTTCGCATTATAAAGGCAAAACAGTTTGGCATCAGGTTCAACCGAAATTTGGCCGCCTAACATAGCCGCAGCGTTGCGCCCCTCAATCTCGCGCACATAGGCCAAAATGCCATTGCCCATCTGTGCCAGTTGTTCAGGGCTCACCTTTTGTTCAATCATTCTCATCTCCAAATACCAAAGACCAAGCTTTGGCGCGTTAGTTAATAGATTGGGGAGCGTTGTCACAATTTCAAGATGCCTGAATTTTGCAGAACGCATGACTTGCCCGCTTGCCAAATGCTTGAATTTAGAGTCAATTACTCTCAAGGCTTGATCAGCCGGTCAAAAACTCAGGGAGTATTATTCATGTTAAAAACACTGCTCGGCGCTGCTGCGCTTACAGCTATCATGGCAGCATCGGCTTTTGCTGCAGACGACAAGCCAGCCATTGTTTTCGATATTGGCGGCAAGTTCGACAAATCATTCAACGAGTCAATGTTCAATGGCTCGGAAAAATTCAAAAAGGAATCGGGCATTGCTTATGGCGAATTTGAAATCGCCAATGAAGCCCAACGCGAACAAGCCATCCGCAACTTTGCTGAAAAGGGTAACTCACCCATTATCGCTGCTGGCTTTGCCCAAGCCGAAGCCCTCGGCAAAGTGGCCAAGGAATATCCTGATCTGAAATTTGTGATTGTTGACATGGTGGTTGATCTGCCAAATGTGCAATCCGTTGTGTTCAAAGAACAGGAAGGTTCTTACCTTGTTGGCATGATGGCCGCCTTGGCGTCCAAATCCGGCAAGGTTGGCTTTGTGGGCGGCATGGATATTCCGCTGATCCATAAATTCGCTTGCGGTTATGTGCAGGGTGCAAAGGCTGTGAAAGCTGATGGTGCCGTGTTCCAGAACATGACGGGTGATACCGGTGCTGCCTGGAATGACCCTGTGAAGGGTGGCGAAATCACCAAGGGCCAAATGGCCAAGGGTGCTGACGTGGTTTACGCAGCGGCTGGTGCCACGGGCCTTGGCGTATTGCAAGCTGCTGCCGATGGTGGTGCGCTTTCAATCGGTGTTGATGCCAACCAAAATTATCTGCATCCAGGCAAGGTTTTGACCTCGATGATGAAGCGCGTGGACGTGGCTGTTTATAACGCCATGAAAACCGGCAAAGAAGGCACATTCAAGCCCGGCATCCAAGCGCTTGGTCTTGCTGAAGGTGGCGTTGATTATGCCATGGATGATAACAACAAGGCCCTCGTCACCGACGACATGAAGGCCAAAGTCGAAGCCGCCAAGGCCGACATCATCTCCGGCAAGTTGAAAGTCCATGACTACATGGAAGACAACAAGTGCCCTGTTGAGTAAATAAGCTCGTCCTCTACCGCATTCGCGGCAGAGGAAAGGAGCCCATCGAACAAAGTGAGATGGGATAGGTGAGGGTAAGTATTATTTGTTGACTGCCCCTCACTTACCCGCCGCTTCGCTTGTTGGGCCCTTCCTCTCCCGCTACGCGGTAGAGGACTAAAGGCGACCATGACAACAACTCCCACCCCCGCCATTGAACTCATCGGCATCGACAAGCGCTTTGGTGCTGTGCATGCCAACAAGGATGTGACGTTGTCGATTGCCAAAGGTTCGATCCATGGCATTGTCGGCGAAAATGGCGCTGGCAAATCGACATTGATGTCGATCTTGATCGGGTTTTACCACGCCGACAAAGGCGACATTAAAGTTTCAGGGCAGCCTGTCAAAATCAAATCATCTTCCGATGCCATCAGTCACGGCATTGGCATGGTGCATCAGCATTTCATGTTGGTTGAGCCGTTCACGGTTTTGGAAAATGTCATTTTGGGTGCTGAAGGCGGCGCGTTGATTGGCCCTGCCTTGGCCAAGGCCCGCAGCGAACTCGCAAGGCTGGCGCGCGATTATGAAATGGATGTTGATCCTGATGCCATTGTTGGCGAATTGCCGGTTGGCCTGCAGCAGCGCGTTGAAATTCTCAAAGCGCTTTACAAGGGTGCTGATGTCCTGATCCTCGATGAGCCAACGGGGGTTTTAACACCTGACGAGGCCGATCATCTTTTTCGCATCTTGGAAACGCTGCGTGATCAAGGCAAAACCGTTATTCTGATTACTCATAAGCTGCGCGAGATCATGGCGATTACCGATCATGTTTCCGTCATGCGGCGCGGCGAATTGGTGGCCACCAAAAAAACCAAAGACACATCAGTTGAGGAATTGGCAGAACTGATGGTGGGGCGGCGCGTGTTGTTGCATGTGGAAAAGGGCAAGGCCAAGCCCGGTGCAGTGGTCCTCGACGTTAAAAACCTGACATGGCGCGACCGCAAGGGCACAGCACGCGTCGATGGTGTTTCATTCACCGTGCGCGCTGGCGAGATCGTGGGCATTGCCGGTGTTTCAGGCAACGGGCAATCAGAGCTGCTTGATGTGATTGCTGGCATTACCAAGCCCACATCGGGAGAAGTGATTTTCGAAGGCAAAGAGATTGGCCATTTGGGTGATCCGCGCCATGCCCGCGAAGAAGGCTTGGCCCATGTGCCGGAAGACCGGCAGCACCGCGGGCTTATCGCCTCATTCGAAGCAGCTGAATCTTCCATTCTCGGCTGGCAATATGAACAGTCTCTGGGAAAGGGGTTCCGCCTGAACCGCGATGCGGTGATCAAGCGTTCGCAAAAGCAGATGGACGATTTTGATGTGCGCCCTGCCAATCCGTTTTTGACAAGTGCAAAGTTCTCTGGCGGTAATCAGCAAAAAATTATTCTGGCGCGCGAAATTGAACGCGATCCGGATTTGCTGATTGTGGGCCAGCCGACGCGCGGCGTTGATATTGGTGCCATTGAATTTATCCATAAACGCCTTATCGCTTTGCGCGATCAGGGCAAGGCGATCCTGCTGGTCTCGGTCGAGCTTGATGAAATCAGGTCTTTGTCGGACCGTATCCTCGTGATGTTTGCGGGCAAGATTATGGGTGAGCACGATGCATCGGCTGATGAGCGCGAGCTTGGCCTGTTGATGGCTGGTGTTTCTAAGGATGCGGCGTGATGGCGGGTGGTGGCGAACTTCCAAAATGGGTTGATATCGGGCTGATCCCTGCGCTCAATTTAGTCATTGCTCTATTCGTGGCTGGCCTTGTCGTTGTTATCATTGGTGAGAATCCCTTCAACGCTTTGGGCATCATGCTCAATGGTGCTTTGGGTTCGCTCAAGGGCTGGAGCTATATGTTCTATTATGCCACCAACTTTATCTTCACGGGCCTTGCCGTAGCCGTGGCTTTCCATGCCGGACTGTTCAACATTGGCGGCGAAGGGCAGGCCTATATTGCAGGTTTGGGTGCGGCTTTTGTGGGGTTAGGTTTGGAATTTTTGCCATGGTGGATTGTGATCCCGCTGGCGACATTGGCCTGCGTGGCGATTGGTGCATTCTGGGCCTGGATACCGGGTTATCTGCAAGCCAAGCGCGGCAGCCACATCGTCATCACCACGATCATGTTCAATTATATTGCCTCAAGCCTGATCGGCTATATCATCATTTATTGGCTGCGCCCGCTTGGTTCCATGGCCACGCAGAGCCGGGCCATTAATGGCGCTTACATTTTGAACTTCCGCGAAATGGGCAAGATGTTTTTTGGGCTTAAGCTGCCAAGCACACCGCTCAACCCGGTCGTGTTTATCGCACTCGCCGCTGCATGGGG
>JAYVXY010000181.1:0-4666 GCA_043784785.1 Aestuariivirga sp.
TCAGCGCCGCGCACGATGCTGGCCAAATCTTTTGATTTGGAGTGAGCAATTGTAACCGTGCAATTTTCCGCCAGCAGCAATTGCGCCACGGGCTTGCCCACAATGTTGGAACGGCCGATGACCACGGCGTTCAAACCATCAAGCTTGCCCAATGTATCCTTGGCCAGCATCACGCAGCCGGTGGGCGTGCAGGCCACCAGCGCGTCTTGGCCGGTGGAGAGCTTGCCGACATTGACCACATGAAAACCATCGACATCCTTGGCGGGATCAATGGTGTTGAGAACCTTGGCGCTGTCGATGTGTTTGGGCACCGGCATTTGCACGAGAATCCCATGGACTGATGGATCGTTATTCAGCTTCTGCACCATGGCCAAGAGATCGACCTCGGATGTATCGGCGGGCATTTTATGCTCCCAACTATTCATGCCCACTTCGACCGTTTGCTTGGCCTTGTTGGCGACGTAAACTTTCGACGCCGGATCTTCGCCCACCAGCACGACCGCTAAGCCTGGTGTGAGATTGTGATCCTTCTTGAGCGTGGCCACGGCGGCAGCGATGCGCTTGCGCAGGCCTTCGGCATAAGCTTTTCCATCGATGAGTTTGGCCATGGCTTGGCTCCGTGCTTGATGCCTATGCTTCGAGGCAATGCTGTGCATTGCACCTCAGCATGAGGGAGAAAAAAATACCCCTCATCCTGAGGTGCCGTAAAGCGGCCTCGAAGGACGAGGGGTGGCGATATTAAAACAACCCTTGAATCTGCCCCTTGGCATCCAGCCCAATGACTTCGGCTGATGGCACCTTGGGCAGGCCTGGCATGGTCATGACTTCACCGCAGATGACCACGATGAACTCTGCACCAGCCGACAAGCGCACTTCGCGGATGGGCAAAGTGTGATTGATCGGAGCGCCCTTCATGTTGGGATCGGTAGTAAAGGAATATTGCGTCTTGGCCATGCAGATCGGGAACTTGCCATAACCTGCGGCTTCATAGGACTTCAACTGATCGCGCACCGACTTATCGGCGATGACATCATCAGCACGGTAGATTTCCTTGGCGATGGTTTTGATTTTTTCAAACAATGGCATGTCGTCACCATAGATCGGCTTGAACTGAGACGACTCTTTGTCGGCCAATGCTGCCACATGCTTGGCCAAATCTTCAATGCCTGCACCACCCTTGGCCCAATGCATGCACTTGAACGCTTCAACGCCATGGGTTTTGCAGAATTCTTTGACCGCATCAATTTCAGCATCGGTGTCAGTAATGAAATGATTGACGGCCACAGCAATCGGCACGCCAAACTTTTTCACGTTTTCAATGTGGCGGCCCAGATTGGCGAGGCCTTTCTTGAGCACGTCAACATTGGCCACTTTCAAATCTTCCTTGGCCGCACCGCCATGCATTTTAAGCGCGCGCACTGTGGCCACGATGACTGTGGCGGCTGGTGTTAAGCCCGCCTTGCGGCACTTGATGTCAAAGAATTTTTCAGCACCAAGATCAGCGCCGAAGCCTGCTTCCGTCACCACATAATCTGCCAGCTTCAAAGCTGTCTGGGTGGCCATAACCGAGTTGCAGCCATGGGCGATATTGGCGAACGGGCCGCCATGCACAAAGGCCGGGTTGTTTTCAAGAGTTTGCACCAGGTTCGGCATCAAAGCGTCTTTGAGCAGAACGGTCATTGCACCTGGAGCTTTGAGATCCTTGGCCAGAACCGGAGACTTATCTTTCTTGTAAGCCACCACGATATTGCCGATGCGGCGTTCCAGATCGGCAATCGAAGTGGACAAGCACAGGATGGCCATGATTTCAGAAGCCACGGTAATATCAAAACCAGCTTCTCTGGGGTATCCATTGGCCACGCCGCCGAGCGAGCATACGATTTCGCGCAGCGCACGATCATTCATATCCATCACACGACGCCAAGCCACGCGGCGCGTATCAATGCCAAGCTCATTGCCCCAATAAATGTGATTGTCGATCATGGCTGAAAGCAGATTGTGCGCAGACGTGATGGCGTGGAAATCGCCGGTGAAATGCAGATTGATATCTTCCATCGGAACGATCTGCGCATAGCCACCACCAGCCGCACCACCCTTCATGCCAAAGCATGGGCCCAATGATGGCTCACGCAGCGCCACCATGGCTTTCTTGCCAATGCGGTTCAGACCATCACCAAGGCCCACCGTTGTCGTCGTCTTGCCTTCGCCCGCAGGTGTGGGGTTAATGGCGGTCACGAGGATCAGCTTGCCGTTCTTTTTGGATTTCAGCGTGTCGATATAATCCAAATGCACTTTTGCCTTAGTGTGACCGTAGGGAACCAGATCCTTTTCAGGAATGCCAAGTTTTTTGCCGATCTCCATGATCGGCTTCATCTTGGCTTCGCGTGCGATTTCAATGTCGCTTCCAACGGTCATTTTCATTTTCCTCTTGTGATATTATTGTTCATGGTGGGAAACTACACAACCCATCCAAAATGTCTAGGTGGCTTTGCATAATTTGATGGAATCTTGTTGCAGCTTTATCTCAATGCGCGTCTTGCCATACTTGCAAATTCGCCACAGCCACAACCGTGAGCGACACGTGATTTCATCTCATTTTGTTTCAAAGGAGGCATTGGCCTTGTCATCACCGGACTTGTTCCGGTGATGACAGTGACGGGTTGGAGGTATTGGAAGTAAATGGCGCCTAGGCGACTTTTGGTTCCAATCGCATAGCCTGATGGGCGCGGCGGAACGAGATTAATTGTTTAGCGCGCTCGTCCCAGATCGAAAGATTGATGCAGCGCAAGCTATCCCAGAATGTGAGGCGCTTTGCCCCCTCATCCAATTCAGGAAAGTCTTTCAGCACTTTCGGCAGCCTGTAGAACGGAATGCGACTGGACAGATGATGCAAATGGTGGATGCCGATATTGCCGGTCAACCACATGAGCGGTTTTGGCAGATCATAGAATGAACTGCCTTCAAGGGCGGCTTTCTGTGCATTCCAATGTGGCGTGTGCTCCCAATGGGTGGGATCGAATTGATGCTGCACATAAAACAGCCAAACGCCAATAGCCGCGCCTAAAATCACGATTGGCATATGCACCAGCAAGAAGGCCTTCCATCCGACAAAAACACAGAGGCCGACAACCAGCAGCACCAGACCGAGATTTGTGCCCCAAACACTCAGCCAGGCAGCGCGCCCCTGACCAAAGGCTTCAACTGGCAAACGGTGGCGGAATAAAAACAGATAGATGGGGCCAATGCCAAACATCACAACGGGATTACGATAAAGCCGATAGCCAACCCGCCCCCAAAAACTCAAATCCCGATATTCCGAAAGTGTTAGTGTCTTGATATCGCCCACACCGCGCCGATCCAGATTGCCCGAACCAGCATGGTGCATGGCGTGGGAATGGCGCCAATAATCATAAGGTGTCAGCGTCAATACGCCAAGAACCCGCCCAACCCAATCATTTGCCTTTTTCGAGGTGAACATGGCGAGATGGCCACAATCATGCTGTAACATGAACAGACGCACCAGAAACCCTGAACTGAGCAAGGCGGCGGCCAGCGAAGCCCAGATGCTTATGTAGGAAAGCCAGTAAGCGAGGATCCAGCCGACAAAAAAGAGCACCAATGTAATTGAAAGTTCAAAAATGGCACGGCCATTACTAGCGGTACGATAGGGCGCCAGTTTTTGGGCCCAATTCACAGAATTCAATGTCAAAAGATCGCCTCGATTTAGTCAAACATGCGCTCAAAGCCAATCCAAATCAGACCAGGATTCACCACGCGCCGCGATGACATAGCACGGGCGGCTGGCATTAGGTTGAACTCTTTTCGTCATAACGGCTTAAAGGCTTGTAATTTAGTGTTGGTTGGGCTATATGCCTTCAATCGAGTTTCGGCCGATCGGCGCGTGGCACTTCACTTTTGTAACTAAAAGCGCGAAAGGCCTATCTCCCCTTATCCTTAATTCGATTGGTTTTGCTGCACGTTTCGCGTGGGCGACCAAATTTTTTTTTTGATCTACAAAGGATAAGTTATGCAAAAAGGCACCGTAAAGTGGTTTAACGCGCAAAAAGGCTTCGGCTTCATTCAGCCAGATGCCGGCGGACCAGACGTATTCGTCCACATCAGCGCAGTTGAACGTGCGGGTCTCCGTGGTCTCAATGAAGGCCAGAAGATTGGTTACGAAATCGTCGCTGACAAGCGCACCGGCAAATCATCAGCTGACAGCCTGCAGGCTGTTTAAGCTCTAATCCGATCAGACTCCTTCGCGCCGACCACGTATGTACCGGCGGCGCGACAGAGTTGCTGTGGCCGCATTCTCGTAAAAAGGGATGCGGCTTTTGTTTTTTCTGCCCTTCCCCCGTTGGGGGAAGGTGCCCGAAGGGCGGATGAGGGCTTGCCTAGCAAGCGCAACCAACTCAGAATTTTGAGATGAAGTTCACCCCAACCAAGACCTTGAATCGCGCGAGATCACTCCGACGCACTCAAACCGAAGCCGAGAGGAAACTCTGGGGCTACTTGCGAAACGGCCAACTTAACGGCCACAAATTCACCCGCCAAACACCCATCGCCCGCTAGATCGTGATCACTTTATGCTGAAGCATAACCTGCATTGATGAGATAGTTTTGGCACTCCTGTTTTGAGATTGAAGTAATGGCTTTGGCGCTGGCG
>JAYVXY010000182.1:0-14447 GCA_043784785.1 Aestuariivirga sp.
CACTTGATCTCACAGCCGCCGCTTTTCTTAAAGCCGAATCCGAATATGGCTCCGAGTCCGTTTGGCCCTATTACTATGCCGGCACCATGGGCCTTGTGATGCGCGATGGCATTGAACGCTTGCGCCACGCCAAATCCTATTCCGGCATGTATGGCACAGTGTGTATTGCGCTTTCATGGTCAGGCTATTTTGCGGGCATGGGGAAGATTGCGGGCGTTGATCCCCGCGAGATGCAGAAATCTGATCTTATTGTCGTTTGGGGCGGCAACCCGGTGAACACGCAAGTGAATGTGATGACGCATATTGGCATCGCCCGCAAAAGTCGTGGAGCCAAAATGGCCTGCGTTGATATTTATGAAACCGGCACCATGAAGCAGGCCGACATCAAGTTGCTCATCCGCCCCGGCACAGATGGGGCGTTGGCCTGCGCCATCATGCATATTCTATTCCGTGATGGACTGGTGAACTGGGATTATCTCAATCAATACACCGATTGTCCGAAAGAATTTGAAGCCCATCTGAAGGATAAGACACCTGAATGGGCTTCGGCCATTTGTGATGTGCCGGTTTCAGAAATTGAGGCCTTTGCCAAACTGATTGGCGAAACGCCCAAAACCTATTTCCGCATCGGTTATGGTTTTGCCCGCTCACGCAATGGTGCTGTGAACATGCACGCTGTTACCTCGATCCCAGCTGTCACAGGCGCTTGGGCCAATGAAGGGGGCGGAGCACTGCATTCCAACAGTGGCAGCTTTAAATGGAACAAGACGCTGATTGAGGGCAAAGATGTTGCCAAGGGGAAATTACGTGTAATCGATCAAGCCCGCGTGGGTGAGGCGCTTTGCGGCAATCCACACGATCTGCAAGGCGGCCCGCCTGTGAAGGCCATGCTGATCCAAAACACCAATCCGCTTTCTATAGCGCCCGATCAAACACGCGTGAAACAAGGCTTTGCCCGCGAGGATTTGTTTGTGTGCGTGCATGAGCAGTTCATGACCGAAACAGCGAAATATGCCGATGTGATCTTACCCGCAACGATGTTTCTTGAACATGACGACATTTATCAAGGCGGCGGCCATAGCCATATTCTGTTTGGCCGCGAGCTGGTAAAGCCGCCGGGCGAATGCCGCACCAACCACCAAGTGATAACGGAGCTGGCCAAACGTCTTGGCGCTGATCATCGCGGTTTTGAAATGTCACCACGAGAAATTATTGACGAGACACTCAAATCCTCAGACCGCCCTGGACTTGATGTGCTGGATGAAGAAAACTGGGTGGACGTGATGCCGGATTTTGATACGGCGCATAATATCAAAGGCTTTGGCCACCCCGACGGCAAATATCATTTCAAGGCCGACTGGAAAGCCGCTGCTTTCATTTCACCGACGGGCCAACTGGGGCCGCATGATCAATTGCCAATATTTCCTGATCACTATACGGCAATTGAAGAGGCCACAGAACAATATCCCTTCCGCTTGGCCACCAGCCCGGCGCGGACATTTCTGAATTCCACCTTCAATGAAACGCCATCAAGCCGCAAGCGTGAGGGCAGGCCGACTGTTCTGGTGCATCCGGATGATTTGACAAGGCTGTCGATAGCGGATGGCGATAAAGTGCACATTGGCAGTGCGCGAGGGCAGGTGACGCTTCATGCCAAGGCCCATGCTGGCCAGCGCCTTGGAGTGCTGATTGCCGAAGGCCTGTGGCCCAATGAGGCCCATGAAGATGGCTGCGGCATCAACACGTTGACAGGTGCCGACCAGCCAGCTCCGGCTGGTGGAGGGGCCTATCATGACAACCGTGTGTGGGTCAGCAAGGCCTGAATTGTGAATCGAATATGAATGCTTGGTTCAGTCCGCACTCATCCGTGCACTGATAAATATTCGCGTAACTTCACAGTTTTGGCTTATTCCAGCCCCAGTTGCGCCAGCAATTAAGGTTAATTTTCAAAATTGAGAAGGGAGTTCGTATCCATTCTTAAGAGGAAATTAACCATGACGGCGGCGTCACAAGTGTTTGAAAAGAATCATTTATTTGACTCAGCGAATCGGGCCAAAAGCCTAGTCATGAGCGAAAAAGATCGAAATCGCGGAACCATGCTGATGCTATTTTTGGCAGTGGGCTTGGCCTTGGCCATCTTGGCGCCTGTTGCTGTGCTGGCGGCTTCTGCTTAAGCAAGCTTAGCCAGGCGTTCTATCAACAGGTCAAAGAATCCATCAGAATTAATGCCGCGGCAAACTGTGGCGTTTGGCTTGCGGTCCGTCACCTTCCACCAATCAACCACCGTCATACCCATAGTAAGTGGGCTTTCACATTCCACCACCACATTCACATCGCGTGATGTGAACAGGTCAGGGCGCAAAAGCCAGGCAATCACGCATGGATCATGCAGTGGGCCACCGTCTGTGCCATATTTTTCAACATCGAAGCGTTCAAAGAAATCCATCATTAAGGCCACGGCTGGCCCAGAATTGTTTTTCATGTCGCGGAATTTCTGCACGCGGGCCTTGGTTGTCAACGCTTGGTGGGTGCAATCGAGAGGGATGAGCGTGACCGGAATGCCGGAGTCAAACACCAACCTTGCGGCATGTGGATCAACATAAATATTAAATTCTGCTGTTGGCGTGATATTGCCGCCTTCAAAAAAGCCGCCCCCCATGGCCACAATGCGCTTAATGCGCGAGGCAATGCGCGGCTCCTTCACCAAAGCCAATGCCACATTGGTCAGTGGCCCGAGCGTGCAAAGCGTAACCGTGGCGGCTGGGCGGCTCATGAAGGTGTCGATGATATAGTCAACCGCATATTGCTTCTGCAGCGGCATTTTTGGTTCAGGTAAAACTGGACCATCAAGCCCGGTCTTGCCATGCACATGCTCCGCCGTGACAAGATTGCGTAACATCGGGCGAATGGCACCAGCATAGACTTTTACATCAGGCTTGCCAGCAAGTTCGCACACTTTGCGCGCGTTTACCTCCGTCAGCGATAGGGGCACATTGCCTGCAACAGCCGTAATGCCCAAAACTTCAAGCTCCGGCGAGGCGAGGGCGAGCATGATCGCTACTGCATCATCTTGGCCGGGATCAGTGTCGATAATAATTGGAAGTGTCATTTGCGCGCTTTCGTTTTTGAACCTTTGCGCAGATGATAAGTCAGCGCCAAGGAAACACAATGGCGCAGTTCGGCATCCGGTACCTTATCCGCGACATCGAATATAATGGCGCGGTTGCCTTCATATCTCAATTGTTTGGGATAACGCAGCTTGAAATCATCCACCAACCCGGTCTGGCAGTGAAAATAGATCGCATATTTTTCCGGTTGGCCCTTGATTGCGTCCAACCGAATAGTACTGCCGCTGCCCGTTTCAGGGGTGAGATAACTCGGCTGTTGCCAGCGTAAGGCTTCTTCAATGGTGCCCACGCCATCGGTTGTTGCTGCAACCTGATAAATTAGGTCACGCAGTTCGTGCAACCGGGCTTTTGTTGCAGGTGGATATGTCGCAAAAACCTCTGCAACAGCACCATTCGAGAATTTTAGCCTGGGCATTTTCTAACGGTCCAAATTTGATTAATTAAAAGTATTACTGCCATGCTACTGACAGCATGTTGTCAGCAGTGTTGCAGTAAGAGGCATTCATGCGCCGAGCCGATAGACTATTACGTGTCATCCAGCTTCTCCGCCGCCATCGCCGCCCAATTACCGGGCAATCGATGGCGGAGGAGCTGGAAATTTCTTTGCGCACCTTATATCGCGATATTGCCGATCTTGTAACAGACGGCGTGCCCATTCGTGGTGAAGCGGGCGTCGGCTATGTGTTGGGTGAGGGCTATGATTTACCGCCCTTGATGTTCAAGACGGATGAACTCGAAGCCGTCATGCTGGGTCTGCGCTGGGTGCAAAGGCGCGGCGATCCTGATTTAGCGAGAGCAGCGGCGGATACAGCAGCGAAGATTGGTACGGTGCTGCCCGCTCATTTGAAACCGTTTCTATATGACTCGCCGCTTATCGCTGCACCAACTTATAGCGTCAGCAAAGATAACATAGATGTTGCGGCCTTGCGCAAAGCCATCAGAGACCAGCACAAGGTTTCAATCACCTATCGCACCGAAGATGGAACGCAAACGCGGCGCACCATTTGGCCGATTGGAATTTCCTATTATGATGCCAACCGCATTATTATTGCCTGGTGCGAATTGCGCATTGATTTTCGGAGTTTCCGAACCGATAGGGTCATGGACATGGAAGTGCTGAAAGATAAATATGTTGAGCGCCGCAAGTCACTGCTTTCAAAATGGCAACAAATGGTGCGCGTGGAATCGGGGCAGCCCGGTTTAGATATTTTTAGCTGAAGCCACTTTGGCTAACGCGATCGGATAGAGCTTATGTTCTTCGACCAAAACCCGCGCCTCCAAACTCTCCACCGTATCACCCGGCAAAATTGGCACACGCACCTGCGCAACGATGGGCCCGCCATCAAGTTCAGTGGTTACAAAATGCACGGTGCAGCCATGTTCTTTATCGCCAGCGGCAAGTGCTCGCTCATGTGTGTGCAGCCCTCGGTAAAGGGGGAGTAAAGAAGGGTGAATGTTGATCATCCGCCCAGCCCAGGGCTCGATCAAAACCGGCGTCATGATGCGCATGAAACCAGCACATACGATGAGATCGAGACCCTGTGATTGAAGATAGCTATTCACCGCCGCATCGAAGTCTTCGCGCGAGGCATAGTTCTTGTGATCAACAACATGCGTCGCAATGCCTTGGGCGCGCGCATAATCCAATCCGCCAGCATCAGCTTTGTTTGAAACCACGCAAACCACTTGGGCTGGATAATCAGGATTGCGCGCAGCTTCCACAATGGCGCGCATGTTGGAGCCGCGCCCCGAAATCAGAATGCCAACACGTTTCTTGTGCATGCCTTAGCCAAGCGCACCAGAGTAAGAAACTTGTGGCTCTTTGCCTTTGCGTTTGCGGATATGGCCCAAAGTAACAACCTTCTCGCCTGATTTTTTCAACGCAGATGAGACGGCCTTTGCATCTTTGGCCTTAACCACAACAATCATGCCGACACCGCAATTAAATGTGCGCAGCATTTCCGCCTCCGCAGTGCCTCCTACGGACTGGAGCCATTTAAAAACAGGCAGATAAGGCACTGCCTGCAAATCAATATCAGCCACCATGGTTTTAGGAAGCACGCGCGGGATATTTTCAGTAAACCCGCCACCTGTTATATGAGCGAGCGCCTTGACCGATCGGCCAGCCTTTAGAACCTTCAATATCGATTTCACATAAATCCGGGTTGGCGTCAAAAGTGCTTCAGCCAATGTGTGGCCTTTGGCAAAAGGTGCTGGTGCTGAATATGAAACACCGCTTAGTTCGACCAGTTTTCGGATTAATGAATAACCGTTGGAGTGGGGGCCAGAAGAGGCCAAACCTAAAATGACATCGCCAGCGCCGATATTATCAGCGGGCAGGATTTTCTTTCGCTCCACAGCACCGACGGCAAAGCCAGCCAGATCATAGTCAGAACCATGGTAAAGCCCGGGCATTTCTGCCGTTTCACCACCGATTAAGGCGCATCCTGCTTGCTTACAGCCTGTGGCAATCCCTGCGATCACATCGCGCGCCATGGCAACATCCAGTTTGCCCGTCGCATAATAGTCAAGAAAGAACAGCGGCTCTGCCCCTTGGACAATAAGGTCATTAACCGACATGGCGACCAGATCAACGCCAATGCCCTTGTGGAGGCCCGTATCAATGGCGATTTTGAGCTTTGTGCCGACACCATCATTGGCCGCCACCAAAACTGGGTCCTTATAGCCACAGGCTTTCAGATCAAACAAACCACCAAAGCCGCCGAGTGCTGCATCAGCGCCCCTGCGCTTGGTTGATTTGGCCAAAGGCTTGATCAGATCAACCAAATTATTGCCAGCGCTGATATCCACACCAGCATCGGCATAGGTTAAACCATTTCGTTTTGCTTGTTTGCTGTCGCCCATGCCGCTAGTTTGCCTCAATTAATCTGTTAAGCGATTTGCTTTGGGGCTAACTAGCCTGAAATCTGGATGGAATCAAAGCCCGAAGGGCCAATCATAGGAAGTGTGTTGAGAACTGTTTTAGCCATAGTTGCGATGTTCACGGTGCTTGGTTTCAGCGCTAGTGCTTTTGCATCTGGCCCGGTTGAAACCAACCCTTTTGCTGTCCAAGGCATTGAAGTCGACATCACCGATACAAATGCCGCCGCCGCCAAGGAAAAAGCATTGACCGAAGTTCAAATGCGCGCCTTTGTTGAACTAGCGCAAAAACTTGGCAGTGCCGACATTGCGGCAGAATTGGCGAAAATGGATTCGAAGCAAGTGATCCCCTTGTTGAAATCCCTTTCCATCGAAGAAGAAAAAATCAGTCCTGGTCGCTATCAAGGCAAATTCACAGTGCGGTTTTTACCCGATAAAATAAAGCCAATTCTTGTTAAGGTAGGCATCACTTTGCCTGAGGCACAGGGGCCAGCTCTGCTCGTTGTCCCGGTCTGGAAAAACGAACAGGGGCAAACAACACTTTGGGATGACAATGTGTGGCGCAAAGCCTGGCTGAGCTTAAATGCACAACAAGCGCAGATCCCGCTTATTATTCCCTTAGGTGATCAGGAAGACAGTTCAACATTGGGCGCTCAAGATGCAGTGAGTAATGATCCGGTGAAACTGGAAAAAATGCGCCGTCGATACGATGTAGGAACGTTGCTCGTTGCCTTTGCCGAGCCAGCACCGACAGGTGGCGTTCATGCGCGCATGATTGGCATCTCACCCCTGGGCAAAATTACTATCGATAAAATTTACAAAGCTGATTCCGGAACGTTGAACGATTCGGCCATTATGGCCGCCCAGCGTTTCCACCAATTGATGCTTGATAAGTTCCGCTCGGATCAGGCCAAACTGGCGGCCAAATCAGCCAACCCCAACGCACCGCAATCAGTCGCCGTGGCCATACCCTTTACCAGCCCCACCGCTTGGAACGGCCTGCGCGCGCGCATCCTCTCTACGCCCGGTGTTGTGGGCGTGGATGTCACCTCACTTGATGGCCAAGGCGCATCGGCGCGCTTGATATATTCAGGTAACATCCAAGACATGCAGTCTTCACTTCAAGCCACCGGTTTGCAAATGATCAGGGCGGGGGCCGCTTGGGTCATTCAGCCGATTTGAGCGTCACATGAATTTCCCAAACATCATCACCATTGGCCGCATTTTACTGGTTCCGGTTATTATTTGGCTGTTGATTTCGGGCGATTTTGGCTGGGCGTTGGTGGCATTTTTGGCGGCTGGTGTGAGCGACGGAATCGACGGCTATCTGGCGCGGCGCTTTGCCAGCCAAACTGAGTTGGGGGCCTATCTTGACCCCCTGGCAGATAAGCTTTTGCTCGTGTCAGTCTATGCGGCCCTAGGCATTATCAAGGTTTTGCCAGCCTGGCTTGTTTTGCTGGTCATTACGCGCGATCTTCTGATTGTCGCTGGCGTGTTGTTAGCTTGGATGATGAAACAGCCTTTTATCATGAAGCCACGCCCGATCAGCAAACTCAACACCGCAGTTCAGATTGCCTTTATTGCTTTGCTTCTCACGATCTATGCGACAGATATTAGCCTTGTGGGATTGATCCAATTTGGAACGATAATTGTAGCAATCCTAACAATCGCATCAGGGGCCTATTATATGCGAGACTGGTTGTTACATACCAAGCAAGCCGGAGGCGCGAAATGACATTGCAAAGGCAAACCATTTTTTGGTTGGGTGCATTAGCTCTATTCGTTCTGTTGTTATGGTCATTACAGAATATTTTGTTGCCCTTTATTGCTGGTTTTGTGTTGGCCTATTTCCTTGATCCGGTGGCAGACCGCCTCGAAAGTTTCGGGCTTCCGCGCATTGCTGCAACCTTTGTCATTTTGGCCACCGCCATTTTTGCGGTGGTATTAGTTGCCATATTGATTGTGCCTGTTGTTGCCGACCAAGTGGTTAAATTGGTAGCCGATTTGCCAGCACTCACCAAATCACTTGTCGATCGATTTAATGAGCAAGCGCCGCAACGCCTCAAAGATTTGATCAATAATTCCGGCACCGATTTGCAAGGCCAATTGACCAGCTATGCGGGCAAAGCCGCCAGTTGGCTGGCGACATTCCTGGCTTCAATCTGGACTGGGGGCTGGGCGTTGATCAATGTTTTTTCCCTCGTTGTCATTACACCAATCGTGGCATTCTATTTGCTGGCGGATTGGGATCATATCGTGGCCAAAGTCGATTCATGGTTGCCGCGTGATCATGTGGACGAGCTGCGGGCCATCGCGAAAGATGTTGATAGTTCCTTGGCTGGCTTCATTCGCGGGCAGGGAACCGTGTGTCTGGTGCTTGGTATTTTTTATGCAACGGGGCTTTCGCTCGCAGGTTTAAAATCAGGAATGGCCATTGGCTTTGCGGCCGGGCTTTTGAGTTTCATTCCCTATGTTGGGGCGCTTATTGGTGGCCTTATGGCAATCGGTGTGGGTCTTGTACAATTCTGGCCAAATGAAACCCAGGTGCTGATCATCGTTGGCGTATTCCTTGCTGGGCAGTTCTTAGAGGGTAATTTTCTGTCGCCAAAACTGGTAGGCGGCTCGATTGGATTGCATCCGGTTTGGATGATGTTTTCGCTGTTGGCCTTCAGCTATGTTTTCGGATTTATGGGGCTGCTTCTGGCCGTTCCTATGGCCGCGGCAACGGGCGTGTTCGTGCGCTATGGCTTGCGCCGATATTTGCAGAGCAAATTCTATGTTGGCACCAATCCACTGCCTGTCACTGACCCAAGCCAGCAACAAAAAACCTGATGCAGAAAAAATCAGAACAATTGGTTCTGGATTTACCGCACCGCGAAGCCCTGGGGCGCGATGACTTCCTTGTCACCTCATCGAATGCCGCGGCTGTTGAACTCATCGACCAATGGCCAAACTGGCCTTCTCACGCCGCCATTATTTTGGGTTCGGAGGGCAGTGGCAAAACCCATTTGCTGGAAGTGTGGCGCCAAAGAAGCGGTGCCCCATTAGCCATCGCAAGCGATCTAGTTACAACCGAAATTCCGATTTTATTGAAAGACGGCGTAGCGGCAATCGAAGATATTCATGCCAACAACATCAACGAGCGCGCATTATTTCATGCGCTTAATCTTGCCAAGCAAGAGGGCAAACATATCCTGATCACGTCGCGCCTGACGCCCGGCGAATTGGCGTTGACAATTCCCGATCTTGCATCGCGCCTCAATTCTTTGCCCATCGTGAAAATTTTAGCCCCTGACGACGCGTTGTTGCGCGGTGTATTGGTCAAGTTATTTGATGATCGTCAAATTCTGGTTGATGAATCCTTGGTCAATTACATTCTGGTCCGAATGCCACGTTCCCTCGGCACAGCGCGCAGACTTGTGAACGAAATCGACAAACTGTCTTTGATCGAAAAATCCGAAATCACCAAACCCTTAGTGGCGCGCGTTTTATCGAGACTTGAGGCACCAGGCTTGTTTACGACGGGGCAAGATACTTTCACATAACTGTCAAATACCGTTATTATCCAAATTGGGTTTGAGAGGAAAATCACGCCAATGAACGAAGTTGTAAAAACCCTTGACCTGTTGGATAGCCCGTCACGGTTCTTTAATCGTGAACTGTCCTGGCTCGAATTCAATATGCGCGTGCTCGAAGAGGCGCGAAACCCAGCCCATCCTTTGCTCGAGCGTGTGCGCTTCCTTTCAATTTCCGGCAATAATCTTGACGAGTTCTTTATGGTGCGCGTGGCCGGTCTGGTCGGCCAATTGCGTGAACAAATCATGGAAATCAGCCAGGACGGTTTAAGCCCTGCCGAGCAACTGGAAAAAATTCGCAAGCGTGCGCAAGAGCTGATGGCCGAGCAAGATCGCCGTTGGTTGCAACTGAAAGACGAGCTCAAGCAGAACAATATCGAGATTATTGAGGAAGCTGATTTAACGCAGAAAGAACGCGATTGGACGGATCAGCGCTTTCTTGATCATATTTTGCCGATCGTAACCCCGATTGCCATTGATCCGGCCCATCCATTTCCGTTCATTCTGAACCGTGGCTTCGTGATGGCCGTGCAGTTGCGCCGCAAGCGCGATGGTTATCAGATGAAGGCGCTTCTGCCTATTCCGTCCCAGCTTGAACGGTTTGTCAGATTGCCGGGTGAGAAAGCCCGTTTCATGCTGCTTGAAAACATGCTGAGCATGTTTTTGACGCGCCTGTTCCCCGGCTATGAAGTGGAAGGCAAAGGCCTGTTCCGCATCATTCGTGATAGCGATATCGATATCGAGGAAGAAGCCGAAGATTTGGTGCGGGTGTTTGAGACAGCACTTAAACTGCGCCGCCGTGGCGTTGTCATCCGCATGGAAGTCGATGCTGCTTGCACACCTGAGTTGCGCAATTTTATCGCCGCCGAACTTGATGTGTCTGGCGAGGTCACGATCATGACCGAAGGCTTGGTCGGATTTTCTGACACATCGCAACTCATTCTTGATGAACGTCCAGACCTAAAATTCACACCTTACATGGCCCGTTTTCCCGAACGCGTACGTGATCATGGCGGCGACATATTTGCGGCCATTCGGCAAAAAGATTTTGTGGTTCATCACCCCTATGAGTCATTTGATGTGGTGGTGCAATTCATCCGCCAAGCCGCCAATGATCCTGATGTTGTGGCGATCAAACAAACGCTTTACCGCACCTCGCGCAACTCACCCATCGTTGCCGCTTTGGCCAAGGCCGCAGAGGCTGGAAAGTCAGTTATTGCGTTGGTGGAGCTTAAAGCCCGCTTTGACGAAGAAGCCAACATTCAATGGGCGAGGGATTTGGAGCGGGCAGGGGTGCAGGTTGTTTTCGGCTTTATCGAACTCAAAACCCACGCAAAAGTTTCCATGGTGGTGCGCCGCGAGGGTGGCAACATGCGTAGCTATGTGCATTTTGGCACCGGCAATTATCATCCGATCACGGCAAAAGTATATACCGATCTTTCCTTCTTCACGTGTGATCCAGCATTGGCGCGTGATGCCGCAAGGCTGTTTAACTTCATCTCCGGATATGCCCAGCCTGATGATCTCGAAAAAATTTCACTCTCCCCCATCAGTCTTAAACCTACAATTCTCCATAACATCGAAGCTGAAATTGCTTTCGCCCAAGCTGGAAAGCCCGCAGCGATTTGGGTGAAGCTGAATTCACTGGTTGATCCTGAAATTATTGACGCGCTTTATCGTGCCAGCCAGTCCGGTGTTAAGATCGAAATGGTGATACGAGGAATCTGTTGTTTGCGTTCCGGCGTTCCGGGCCTTTCCGAAAACATTTATGTAAAAAGCATTGTCGGCCGGTTCCTTGAACATTCGCGTATCGTCTGCTTTGGCGCAGGCCACGGGCTTCCACATCCTAAGGCCAAAGTTTACATTGGTTCGGCTGATTGGATGCCGCGCAATTTGCACCGCCGCGTCGAAACCCTTATTCCGATCGAAAACCCGACTGTCCATGAACAGATCCTTGACCAAATCATGGTGGCAAACTTGCGTGACAATCAACAGAGTTGGGAGTTATTGCCTAGTGGCAGCTCGCAGCGGATTGTTCCAGCCAAGACTGACATATTGTTCAACGCCCACCAGTTCTTTATGGAAAACCCATCGCTCTCTGGACGAGGTAGTTCTTTGGGCGGTAAAGTGCCAGCTGAAAAACTTGGTAGTAAGAAAAAGGCGACCCCTGCGAAGTGAAATGGTATGATGGCTTTAGAACAGTTCCGCCGACTTATCGTCCGGTAGCTGTTGTCGATATCGGATCGAACTCGGTACGGTTGGTTGTCTATGACGGTTTGCGCCGTTCGCCAGCCCCGATTTTTAACGAAAAGATTCTTTGCGGTTTAGGCAAAGGTGTTGCTATCACAGGTCGTTTGAATGATTCCGCGATTGCGCGTGCATTGCAGGAATTGCGACGCTTTAGAGCTTTGGTCAAACAAATCGGTGCGAAAGAAGTTTTCGCCGTGGCCACAGCTGCTGCGCGGGAAGCAAAGAATGGCGCTGAGTTTATTGATCTGGCGGAGAAAGCTCTAGGCGCTGGCATCAATGTTCTGACTGGCAAGGAAGAAGCCCGTTATGCTGCTTTGGGCGTGATTGCAGGCACACCAGAAGCCGATGGCATTGCCGGTGACTTGGGCGGCGGTTCGCTTGAGTTGGTCGATCTTCATGATGGCAAACTCCATGATGGCATCACACTGCCAATAGGGCCTTTGCGTCTTATCGATTTATCGGGAGGCTCAATCGAACGCGCCACCGAAATAGTTGATGGTTATCTAGAAAAGGCTGAAATTCTTCAGCATTTAAAGGGCCGAACATTCTATGCCGTCGGCGGAACCTGGCGCAACCTGGCCCGCATTCATATGGCCCAAAGCCAATATCCCTTGCATGTTCTGCATCACTATATGATGAATGCCCAACAAGCAGCGGGCATTGCTGATCTGGTGTCGGGTCTCACGTCAACTTCGCTTAAAGACGTAAAGGACATGTCTAAGTCGCGCATAGAAACCATGCCCTTTGGCGCATTGGTGCTCAATCGGTTGCTGAACTACGGCAAGGCCAAGGACGTAATGATCTCGGTCTATGGCGTTCGCGAGGGCTTGCTTTACTCCAAGCTTCCAAGGCGCAAAATGCAATCGGATGCGCTGCTCGCCTCATGCTGGGATTTTGCCAGACGCTATGCGCGGTCACCGGCCCATGAGCTTGAGCTGTGTGACTGGACAGATCAACTTTTTGGCAAAGGCAAACTTGAGGAAACTGAAGAAGAAACGAGACTGCGCTATGCGTCCTGTCTTTTGGCCGATATAGGCTGGCGTGCGCATCCCGATTACCGCGCCGATCGCTCACTGGGTATGATTTCGCAAGCCGCATTTGTTGGTGTTGATCATCCGGGCCGGGTGTTTTTGGCCCTCACCGTATTCTATCGCTATGAGGGCGAGACGATGAAGGATGATCTGACTCGGTTGTTGGATGAACGCCACATTGAACGCGCCCATCTTTTGAGTTCGATTTTTCGCCTGGCCTATATTCTATCCGCTGCGATGCCCGGCACCTTGCCGAAAATTGGATTGAAATTGGGAGATGGCAAATCGCTCGTGCTCACCATCCCCAAAAAACTGAAGGACCTGATGGGCGAACGTGTTGAAAAGCGCCTCGCAGGGCTGGCCTTTGAAATTGGCCGAACTCCTAAAGTGATCATCGGGCAATAGTCAGACTCACGGTTTGGTATAAATCATTGTCTTATCGTCGCTATAGGCTTTCTTCCAGCCCAACGTCTCGGCATAGCCGTTGCGCAGATCATCGCTCGGCAAGAGCGTCCATGTCACTTGATTTTTGTCGAGCAGTTCCTTGAACAATTTGGCCCCATCATGCTTGCCCGAGTTGATGTAATTGGGGAAAAAATCACCGAGGAAAAGTTGCTCGGCTCTGCCGTCAATAAAGGTTTTGATGCCATGAAAAATCAAGGTTCCGCCATAGCGATATTCGTTGAACACATGGCCATCGAGATGATTGGCCAGGGCATAGGCAATGGGCTTTTCAGCCGCCACATCTTCCGGCGGCGCGGTTTGGCTGTTCTTCACAAACATGAAGCCTGCGACCAAACTTCCGACGCTTAATAATCCAATTGCAGGTACAAACCATTTCGTGCCGATGCGCTCGAGTGAATCGCGCGGCAAGTCACGCCAGTTGGTCAAAGAAACGTCGGGAAAACGTTTGGCAAGCTCCGGCACAACAATAATTGGAACCAGCAAGAAATACACATAAACAAATCTCGCATGCGTCAAAAGCATGTGGAGCAAAAAGACGATGAAAATCGTTTTTGCCCAACCCAACTTCAACCGTGCACCGATGAGCCCGATCAAACTTGCCAAGATAAAATATTCGATAAGGAAATCTTCTTTGGGATTGAGCGGCATCCATTCGGCGATGTAGGCCATGGCCTTGTTGGTGGCCATCATGTTGACGCCAATGCGAATGGGTTCAAAGCCATAGGGGTGGATCGTTGCAGCAAAAGGGCACAGCACGAGAAATGCGATCCATCGCAGCAAAAGTGGCCGATTGGCGAGACGCACGCTTTCAAGAACATGCAAAAAAGCAAAGCCCGCAATTACAAACGCAAGCGTAAAGCTTCCATGCAAATTGGCCCACAACGTTACCAGCCCCAAGAGCCAGAAATTGGGCGCCTGTTGATTTTCGGCGGCGCGAAAAAGCCGAGCTGCAAAATAGACGGCGATGACAAGGGTAAACACATGCGGACGCGCCAAAACAATGGGCCCCAACATCGGTGACAGCAAAACCGCAAACAGACCAGCAACGGTGGGGTGCAAGTAATATGCAAACTCGTGGTAAAGCAATAATGTTGCCGCAACCGACACGATGGCGGTTA
>JAYVXY010000183.1:0-4618 GCA_043784785.1 Aestuariivirga sp.
GCCGGACTATGCGACCGGCATATCTGCGATTGCTTGCGCCCGCGCAACCCTTCGCCTTTCTTCTTCCCGAAACGGCATAACCGTTTCAGCAAAGGCACAGCCGTGTCTTGAGGTTCAAGCCGTCACGAACAGTTCAACGATTTTAAACGTCGTCACATCGACCAAGCCTAAATCTGAAATGCGCAATTCAGGGATCACCACCAAGCCCAGCAGCGAATGCTGCATATAGGCGTTGTTGAGAGTGCAGCCGCAATAACGCATCGCCTGCACCATTTTTTCGGCTTTGACGGCGACGATTTCGGCAGGCTCGTCGGACATTAATCCGGCAATTGGCAACTCGACACGGGCAAGCTCAATGCCTTCGCTGATCACCACCACGCCGCCGCCGATTTGCTTGAGCACATTAGCGGCCTGCGCCATGTCGGATTTATTGGTGCCGATCACAATCATGTGATGGCTGTCATGGGCCACAGTGGAGGCCACCGCACAGGGTTTGGTGTAGCCAAAGCCCGAGACGAAAGCATTGACCACTTGGCCGGTTGCGGCGTGGCGCTCGACCAAGGCGATCTGGCACACGTCATTTTCAATATCCATTGAAACCAGGCCGGAATTAACCGGCAGTTCAGCAGTCAGCGACTTGGTGGGCGCTTGGTTTTCGATGACACCAATGACGCGCACTTTCACTTGGTTGGCACCCAATGGAGCCCTGATGTCGAAATCAGCCGCAACCACATCGCGCTTCATATGCATGGTGGATTTGGCAGCGGCTGGATAATCGAAAGCCGGAAATTCAATACTCAATTTGCCATGCTTGGCCAACACTTGGCCATGGGCCATGACGAGTTCAATCGGCAAACTCACGAGATCAGAGGTGAGAACCAGATCAGCGCGCCTTCCCGGCGTGATTGAACCCAATTCACGCTCAAGCCCGAAATGTGTGGCGGTGTTGAGCGTTGCCATCTGAATGGCGGTGATGGGAGGCAACCCTTGCGCAATGGCATGGCGCAACACACGGTTCATATGGCCTTCATTGACCAGAGTTCCGGAATGGCAATCATCGGTACACAGAATGAAGTTACGGGAATCGAGTTTGCTTTCGGTGACAGCTTTAATCTGGGTTGCCACATCATACCAAGCGCTGCCCAGCCGCAGCATGGCGCGCATGCCTTGGCGCACGCGGGCAATGGCATCATCAGCCAAGGTTCCTTCATGATCATCAGCAGGCCCACCAGCCACATAGGCATGAAAGGCGTTGCCTAAATCACGCGAGGCATAATGGCCACCAACTGTCTTGCCAGCGCGCTGGGTGGCGGCAATTTCGGCCAGCATTTTGGCATCACCTGCAACCACGCCCGGAAAATTCATCATCTCGCCAAGGCCGATGATGTTGGGCCATTGCATTGCCTCGGCGACATCTTCGGGCGATATGGTGGCTCCGGGCGTTTCAAGGCCCGGAAAGCTGGGCACGCAGCTTGGCATTTGCACAAAAATGTTGAGGGGCAGGCCCATTGCCTCATCATGCATCAGCCGCACGCCGGGCAGGCCCAGCACATTGGCGATTTCATGCGGATCAATAAACATTGATGTGGTGCCGTGGGGCACAACGGCTCTGGCAAATTGGGTGACGGTGACCATGCCGCTTTCCACATGCATGTGGCCATCGCAAAAGCCGGGGGAAGCATAGCGGCCTGCCGCATCAATAATTTTAGTTTTGGGGCCAATTGTGTGAGAAGCATCCGACCCCACAAAAGCAAAGCGACCGCCGAAAATGGCAATGTCCGTTGCCGGGATAATTTCGCCGGAATGCACATTCACCCACCTAGCGTTTTTAATAACGGTGTCGGCGGGTTTGCGGCCAAAAGCCACGGCGACGAGATCAGGGCCCAGTTCAGCCCAAGATTTGAGCTTGTTCATTTTTCACCTCGCATAACGGCAGAGGCTTCATCCAACAGAGATTGCGAGGATGCACACAAGACGTTGCCACCCTGCGTGGGGTCATTGTCCGTCCAACTGCCAACAACGCCACCAGCGCCTTTGATGATGGGGATCAAGGCTGCGATATCATAAATCTGCAAACGCGGATCCATGGCAATATCCAGATGACCAGCGGCGAGCAGAGCAAAAAAATAGGCATCACCACCAAACCGCATGGCAGTGACTGATTTTCTAAGCTTATCAAATTGGGCTGCCCCGTCATAAAGGTAAGGTGATGTGGTGGCGGCGGAGGCTTTGGCCAGTGTGGTTGGCGGGCGAACGCGGATGGCTTCGGTTTTGCCATTATGATTATGCCAAGCCCCATTCGGGTTGCCATAAAACATTTCGCCCACGAAAGGCTGGTTCATCACGCCGAGCAGAGGCTGGCCATTGCGGTATAATCCAATGAGGGTTGCCCAAGTCGGCATGCCGATCACAAATGATCTTGTTCCATCAATTGGGTCGAGAATCCAGGAATATGTTGACAAACTAGATTTGTTTCCGTATTCTTCGCCAATGATACCATGGGACGGAAAATGTCTTTCAATCTTTTCACGGATAATACGTTCCGCACTGCGGTCGGCTTCGGTTACGGGGTCCCACTCGGCGGCGGCCTTCACATCAATAGCGATGTTTTTACGGAACTGGGGCAAGATGACTTCGGCTGACACCGCCGCCAGTTCCAGCGCAAATTGGGTTAAATGGTCGATTTCCGTATCTTGAGTCATGCTGCGGCCGATTGTTGGGGTGCTCCAAACCATAGTCAAACGGTCAAATCTTGCTATCTAAATCGTAAAATCGATCATTTTTGCTGCATTGCAACATTGAGGGTGTAGCCATGCGGAATTTGCATGTCGTGTTGAAAGCAAATTTAACTGATACTTTTCAGTTAGTTATAGGTTTGGGTGAGAGGGGATATTTGAATCCATGACCAAATGGTCAATTGTTCGGGAATTTGCACTTGAAGTATTGATGTTGCAGTGCCAAATAAGCCTTGTGAGATGAGAACCTGGTTTTCTCTCGCAGCCCTTCTTGGGCGTTTCCTCCCTAGACTTCGGGCCGGTCACTTTTGTGTATCGGCCCTTTTTTTTACTCAGCCGCAAGTCTTCCCGTCGATTTTTGTTCGATGGCGGGCAGGAACATGGCCAGGGCTTTTAAAACCCGCGCAATGGCAGCCTCGACTTGCTCGAAGCTTTGGTTTTTCTGGATTCTGGTTTCATCCATATAGAGGGCGCGGTTGATTTCAATCTGCAAGGCATGGCGATTATGGTGCGGGCTGCCATGAGTTTCCGTGATGAAACCGCCTGCATAGGGCCGGTTGCGCACCACGTGAAAGCCTTCTTGCGTGAACAGTTTTTCGATTTCTGAAGAAAGTTCGCGGTTGCAAGCAGCGCCAAACCGATCACCTAAAACAATATCAATTTGTGGTTCATGCGATGATTTAAGATTGCGCACGGCCGAAGACGGCATGGAATGACAATCCATCAACAGGCAAAATTGGGTGGCATTATAAATTTCATCCAAAAGTGCCGACAATGTGCGGTGGTAAGGGCGATAGATTGTGTTGATGCGCTGCAAGGCGTCACCAAGCTTCAGTTTGCCACGATAAATATCCTCACCCTCTGCAACCAATTTGGGGATGGTGCCAAGACCGGAGGCAACGCGCGGCGAAGCTGCGTTCATATAGCCGGGCAGAACCTCCAGAAACATTCTGGGGTCAAGTTCATAAGGTTCGCGGTTCAAATCAATATAGGCACGCGAAACCAGCGAACGGAGCAGGGGTGCGCCTTGCGCCAAGCAGCTTTGGAAGAGGACATCAACAAAACAATCTTCTGATTGGCGTAGAGCTGCTTGGGAAAGCCGCGACTGCTGCAAAAACTCTGGTGGCGTAAAAGAACCGCTATGAGGTGAATTAAAAACGATGGGAGAGACCCATTGGTCCGGCACTAAAATATCAAAATAGTGTTGGCTCATCAGCCATCCTTTTTCGCTTTGTGCACAGACTATGGACGCATCGGCACAGTCTGTCCATAAATTCGAACTCAAATAGAGTTCACTGCCTGTTTACTGCTTGGCGTTAAGTATAGCCCTTCAACAGCGGCTGGTCCGCCAAACGCAGGCTTGACCGCGCATACCGGTCGGCACATAAAGAGAGCCATGGTGAAAATATTACTTGCGGAAGATGATGATGATTTGCGGCGCTTTCTGGTGAAGGCGCTGGAAAAGGCCGGCCACAGGGTAACGCCCTTTGCCGAAGGCGCATCAGCCTTTGAGGAAATCAAGCAAGATAATTTTGATCTGCTGCTCACTGACATCGTGATGCCTGAGATGGACGGCATTGAATTGGCGCGCCGCGCGGCTGAGCTTGATCCATCACTCAAGATCATGTTTATCACGGGGTTCGCCGCAGTGGCGCTGAATCCTGATTCCAATGCGCCAAAAGATGCGAAAGTTTTGTCCAAGCCTTTCCATCTGCGTGATCTGGTAGATGAAGTAAATCGCCTGATGGCGGCTTAAGACCACCTCGCTCTTGCCTTTGCCAAAGCTGGTCGATATACGCTGGCCCATGTCGTTAAACCGGATGTTTGCCATCCATGTGGGCGGTTAGCTCAGCGGTAGAGCACTACGTTGACATCGTAGTGGT
>JAYVXY010000184.1:0-4603 GCA_043784785.1 Aestuariivirga sp.
CACCAATCGGGCCAAGGCCGCCGAGATTTATGATGAACGCTTCTGCCGCATGTGGGAGCTTTATTTGGCAGGCAGCGAAATGGCCTTCCGTTTCGCCGGCATGAACAATTTCCAAATCCAATTCGGCAAGGACCAAAATATATTGCCGCTGACACGCGACTACATCCAAGACCAGGAAAACCGCCTGCGCAAAATTGAAGCGAAAACCCCGTTGTTGAAAACAGTGGGCACGTAAATCATCCGATTCCAATATTCCGCTTGCAGTTAGACACAGCTCCGCTGGTTCTGAAAACGGCAGCCTCCGTTTTCCAAGGGTAGAAAGAAGTGAAGGGTTGCGCGGGCGCAAACAAACACGAGATGTGCCGGTAGGATAGTCCGGCTATGATGGTGCCTGATGCACCCACGCTTTTGAAGCTGTTTTTGTTTTGGGTCGCTCTTGTTCGGCTTCTTTTTGAGGGAAACCTTTGAGCCATCTAAGGCGCGCGGGTCGTAGTGTCCGCGGGTCTAACCAAAGCGCTCCGAGAGTTTGAGGTACGTTACCCCAAACCCGCAAATGCCTCATCTGCTCCATATAAGTCACCGTCACGAACTTAGACCCCTTCAGGAGAAGACAGGAACACACATGGCATAGTAGGAATATAATGTAAAGAGCTAGATTCATATATTTTATTTTGTCTTCGCCCCGCTTCAGCGGGGAGAAGAAAGGGGCCCAATCTGCGTAGCTTCAGCGGAGCGGAGTGGGATAGATGAGGGGCCTGTTTGAGATTGAGTTCCGCTGCCAGCAGCCCCTCACCCTCCCATCTCACTTCGTTTGATGGCCCCTCCCTGCTCCCCGCTAAAGCGGGGAGAGGGAATAGAATGCACCGCCATCTCAGTGTGTCATTCCGACGAAAGCTGGAATCCAGACTTTCAACGGATTAAAACCTCAAATCCCGGGCATGCGGATAGTCGGGATCCCGACTTCTCTGCCTTCGCGTAGCGAAGCAACGCTTCGCAGAGCAAGGCCGTCGGGATGACGGGTTTAGGGGGCTAGAGCAGGCTGAGTTTAGATAAAACCAAAACTATAATGTCATTCCCGCACTTGTCACGAGAACCGCTTCGCTATTGTGAAGTTCCGTCACGCTGAATAATGGATCACCGGAACAAGTCCGGTGATGACAGCCTTGGGGAGTCCCCGCTTAACCGGACAGCCTGGGTTTAAGGTGGAATGTGAAAAGCGAAAGTGACATTGCCTTGATTAGCGCATCAGACCAGGATCGACAGAAGCCTTGTCAGTATGGCATCGCGGCCTTGGGCGCCCAACTCAGCGGAGGCCTCTGATGCGGTTTTGGTGTACCAGCCTTTGTTGTTGGCGTGTTGGGCCATGTCAACCGCTTCGGGGCAGAGCGCCATCATCAATGAGGTTTCGCCGATGCCCGCATGATCAAAGGGAAAGTCCTTGGTGATTTCTTTTGACATCAATGGGTGAACCTTCACCCAGTTGAACGGATCAGCGCCTGCATCATGAGCGGCATAATAATTTTCCATTTCGGCCTTGCCCCACCAACCTTCGCCACGGGCTTCCTCAATGAAGCGGAAGATGGCCTGCCTGCCGCCCAAGCGGAATGACAAATCAGTGGGCATGCCGCCGATAAAGTTTTCAGACTGGTGATGGATAATGGCGTGGATATTTCGGAAGCCCACTTTGAGCAGGCTGTAAAACAGCGCTTCGGCAAAGGGGGCCAACCTATCGCCGCCCACTTGAATTGAACCGCTGCCTTCGGGGGCCGCCACGGCATAGCTGGCGGCGCCATAATAAAACGGTGGAAGGATGATGATGTTGCGCTGCTGTTCCACAAGCTCCAGCATTTTAATGACGGCCAATGTATCCATGCCGACGCCCAGATGTTCACCATGATATTCGAGCACCCCGAGGGGGAGCACGATGGGTGTGTTATCCGCAATGGCTTTGCGGATCTGGTGCGGCAGCATCAATTCATAGCGCATTACGTCACTTGCCCTTCCACACTGGTTTGCGCTTTTCGGCGAAGGCTTTGGCACCTTCCAATTGATCTTCGCTGGAATAAAGCACATCCACGGTTTTGAGTTTGCGTTTGGTCACCAGCTCAAAAGCTTCGGCCACGCTGAGGTGGGTGGTGTCACGCGCGATTTCCTTGATGGCGGCGAACACCAGTGGCGGGCCGCTGGCGAGTTGCTCGGCCAGCGCGCGGGCGCGGGGCATGAGTTGTTCAGCGGGCACCACTTCATTGATCAGGCCCCAGTGTTTGGCTTCTGCCGTATCAATGCGCCTTCCGGTGAACAGCAAATCCATGGCCACATGATAGGGGATGCGGCGCGGCAGTTTGATGGTGGCCGCATCGGCCACTGTGCCGGAATTGATTTCGGGCAGTGCGAAGGTGGCGTGTTCTGCCGCGATGATCAGATCACATGAGATCATGATTTCAAAGCCGCCGCCAAAGGCCAGGCCATTGACCGCGCAGATAACTGGTTTGTTGAGGCCCTTGAGTTGTTGCAGGCCGCCAAAACCGCCCACACCATAATCAGAATCGGGGGCTTCGCCAGCCGCAGCCGCTTTCAAATCCCAGCCGGGACAGAAGAATTTTTCGCCCGTGCCTGTGAGGATGGCGACGCGGAGTTCTGGATCATCGCGGAAGGCGGCGAAGATGTCGCCCATGATGCGGCTGGTTGCAGCATCAATGGCGTTGGCCTTGGGGCGATCAATGGTGACTTCGAGGATGGCACCGTTGCGGGTGGTTTTGATGGGGCTCATTTGGGATTCCTCATTTTGATCAGGGCATCGGCGGCGATGGCGCCATTTGGAAGAACGAAAAGGGGGTTTACGTCGAGTTCTTCGATTAGGCCTTCATGGGCAGCGGCGAAGGCGGCGATGGACTGGATGGCTTGGATTGTGGCTTGTTGATCGCCTGATTTGCCACGGAAGCCCTCTACCAATTTCCAGATGCGCAGCTTGTTCAGTGCACGGATGATTTCATCTTGTGACGTGGGGAGGAGCAGAGTGACGGAGTCTTTGAGAAGTTCGGTTAAAATGCCGCCTGCGCCGATGACAAGGCACACGCCGAATTGGGGGTCGGCTTTCAGGCCGATAATTAATTCGGCGACGGCACCTAGCACCATTTTTTCGATGAGCATTTCTGAAGCCAGCTTTGCCATGTGTAGGGCGGCGGCTTTAACCTCTTCGGCGTTTCGCAAATTGATGGCCACGCCGCCCGCTTCGGTTTTATGGGCGATTTCGGCGGAGGAGACTTTGACCACCACGGGATAGCCCAAGGTTTCTGCGGCTTGCACAGCGTGGCTGGGTTTGCAGATGATGCCTTGGGGAATAGTCAAGCCGAAGGATTTGAGCAATTGCTTGGCTTCAAATTCGGTGAGCGATTTTTCTGCGCCACCTTTTTGTGTGATGGATTTGAATGCGGGCAAGGCCTCGTTGCGCGCCCAGTTCTGGCCGATGAAGCTGGCCGCTTCAAAAGCCGTCAACGCATCGTCAAGCCCCATCATCGGGGCCATGCCGCTGCCCGCCAAATCTGCGGCGAGATCAAGCGGCATTGATTCATGTAAGGATGCAACGATGACGGCGCGGGCTTTGTTGGCCGCCGCCGCGCGTTTGTAGGCTCTGGCGGTTTTCCACCAGGCCGCGGGGTTCATGTGGGCGTGGGTGGGCACATCGAGGATCAACATGCCGACATCAAAGCCACCGCTGAGCACGGCGGTGAAGGTGTTTTCAAGCTTCTGCTCATCGCCCCAGATGAAGGTGTGATAATCCAGCGGGTTATCGATCGACACGAATTCATTGAGCGTGGCGGCGACTTTTGGTTTGGTGGTTTCGTCGAACGGGGGGAACGAAACGTTCTTGGCCAGCGCCATATCAGCCACTAGTGCCGCTTCGCCGCCCGAGCAACTCATCGATACGAGGCGGGAACCATTGATCGGGCCGCCGTGATGCAGGAACTTCAAAGTTTCGGCAAAGGCGGTGACCGAGGTCATACGGGCGATGCCGTAGCGCTCAAACAGCGCATCATAAAGTGTGTCGGCACCGGCGAGTGATGATGTGTGGCTCATCGTGACCTTGGCGCCTTGTTCGGAGCGGCCGGTTTTGAGCGCGATGATGGGCTTTTTGTTTTTGCGCGCGAGGGCGGCGGCACGGGCGAAAGTCTCGATATTTTTGAGGCCTTCAATGTGGAGGCCGATGGCGGTGATGCGGGGATCGCTTGCCAGTTCTTCCAGCATGCGGGCCATATCGACATCGGCCTGGTTGCCGATGGCGAAAACGCAGGCCAGCGGCAGAGCGCGTTTACTCATAGCGAAATTGCAGGCGATGTTGCCGGATTGGGTGATGATGGCCACGCCAGACTCGCGGATTTCCAGCCCGTGTTCATCGGGCCATAGGGCGGCGCGGCTGAGGCCGTTGACGAAACCATAGCAATTGGGGCCGAGCAGGGGCATGCCATTTGCGGCTTTGAGAAGTTCATCTTGCAACTCAGTAGCGCCAGCTTCGGCAAAGCCAGCGGCATAGATGACAGCGCCACCACAATTTTTATTGCTCAGTGCACGGACGATTTCAACGGTGGGCTCGCGCTTGACGGCG
>JAYVXY010000185.1:0-4595 GCA_043784785.1 Aestuariivirga sp.
GATTCGTTGATGGCCTTCCAGCCAGCAATCGACGAGCCATCAAACATCAAACCTTCGGTCCACGCATCTTCGTGCATTTGCGAAACATCCATGGTCAGATGTTGCATCTTGCCGCGCGGGTCGGTGAAGCGAAGGTCAACATATTTGACATCCTTGTCTTTGATCATCTTTAGGGCGGCGGCGATTGGGTTAGCGTCTTTTGCCATCGGTTAAGTTCCTCTGTTTGGCTTCATGTTTGGTTAGGATTTTATAGCGCGTCGTTGCCTGACTCGCCGGTGCGGATGCGGATAGCTTGTTCAATCGTGGAAATAAAGATCTTGCCATCGCCAATTCGCCCAGTGTAGGCGGCCTTCTTAATCGCCTCTACAGCTTTGCTGACAAGGTCGTCTGCGACTACGATTTCAAGCTTCACCTTGGGCAAAAAATCAACGACATATTCCGCACCGCGATAGAGCTCAGTATGGCCCTTCTGGCGGCCAAAACCCTTGGCCTCGGTCACTGTAATACCTTGAATGCCCACCTCTTGAAGGGCTTCCTTCACTTCATCAAGCTTGAATGGCTTGATAATTGCTTCAATCTTTTTCATGGTCTGTAACAGGCCTCTCTTGCTGTCCCCGCGGTGTTGCAGGGTTTATGCCACATGGGGTGTTCAATGATTCCAAGGGGTTAACTTAATACCAAAACTGATGATTCCACAAAGCGCCTAAAATATAATCACTTTGTAGATTTTCTAGGCACTTTGAGGTGAGTAAGCAACTGCGCAAGATCATTCGCTCTTATTTCATCAAGCTTTTCATGCAGCGCCATGATTTTGGTTTTAAGATTCACTTCATAGCTGTGAGCGGAGTCTGGTCTGACTTCATCAGCTGGCATTTAATTGCGCATTGGTTTAGTAAGTTCGCGAATTCAAATTCTTGAGGAACACTTGTCGTGGCAGAAAAAAAACAAAAAATCGCGTTGCTCACCGCTGGTGGCTTGGCTCCTTGCCTTTCGGCCGCTGTCGGCGGCTTGATCCATGAGTACACCAAGAAACTGCCAAAGGCAGAGATCATCGGTTATCGCAATGGCTACATGGGCCTGCTCAAGGGCTGGTCCATCAAAGTCACACCAACGGTGCGCCGCCACGCACTCACATTGCTGGAACATGGTGGCTCCCCGATCGGCAACAGCCGTGTGAAGCTGACCAATGTGAAGGACTGTGTGAAGCGCGGACTGGTTCAAGAGGGTCAGAACCCATTGCACGTGGCAGCCGAACAACTTGTAAAAGACGGCATCACTATTCTTCACACCATTGGTGGTGATGATACGAACACCACAGCCGCCGATCTGGCTGCTTACCTTGCCACCAACAATTATAATTTGACTGTTGTTGGCTTACCAAAGACCATCGACAATGATGTGATGCCAATTCAGCAAACGCTGGGCGCCGTTACGGCAGCAGAGCAGGGCGCAATCTTCTTTGAAAACGCAGTGAATGAGCAAAGCACCAATCCGCGCATGCTATTGATCCATGAGGTGATGGGGCGCAATTGCGGTTGGCTGACGGCTGCTACTGCTGAAGCCTATCGCAAGCGATTAAAGAAGCTGAAATACCTACCTGATATGAATCTTGCCGAGCATCACAAAGAGGTTGACGCAGTCTATGTGCCAGAACTGGCGATAGATTTGGAAGCCGAAGCAAAGCGCCTCAAGAAAATCATGGAAAAGAAAGATTGCGTCACAATCTTCCTGTCTGAAGGCGCGGGCGTGAGTGATATTGTAGCCGAAATGAAGGCCCAAGGTGAAGAAGCCGAGCGTGATGCATTTGGCCATGTGAAGATTGACAAGATCAACCCTGGCGCGTGGTTCGCCAAGCGCTTTGCAGACATGGTGGGGGCTGAAAAAACATTGGTACAGAAATCAGGCTACTTTGCGCGTTCCGCCAAAGCCAATAAAGAGGATTTGGCCTTGATCAAGATGATGGTGAAACATGCCGTTAAGTCTGGCCTGAAAGGCGAAAGCGGCGTTGTAGGCCATGATGTGGACAAGAAGAATGTTCTGCGCACGATCGAATTCCCGCGCATCAAAGGCGGCAGAGAATTCGATACCAAGACCAAGTGGTTTGGAAAATTGTTGAAAGACATTGGCCAGCCAAAGGGCAAACCCGTTGCACATGATGGCGGGCACTGAGCTTTTAAGCCCTGAACAAATGCGGCGGGTGGATGACACCTGCGGCATCGCAGTTATGACATTAATTGAAAATGCAGGCCGCGCCGTGGCTGAGGAAATCATTCGGCGTTTTGGCGCGCGTAGAACCGTGGTGCTGTGCGGGCCGGGGAACAAGGGCCGCGATGGTGCAGTGGCCGCACGTTACCTCAAATCATGGGGCTGGCCAGTTACCATCAGCAATGACCTCACAGGGGCGGAACTCATCATCGACGCGCTATATGGTGCTGGTCTGAACCGCGACTTTCCACAAGCTTTAGCAGATCAGATCAATAAAGCTGGCGTACCTGTCATTTCCATTGATGTGCCATCGGGTTTGGATGGACTCACCGGGCAGCCTCGTGGTGGCTGTGTAAAAGCCGATCTCACTGTCTCGTTCTTCCGCAAGAAGCCGGGCCATTTGCTGATGCCAGGCCGCAGTTTATGTGGCGAACTCATCGTGCGCGACATCGGCATTCCAGCTTCGGTTCTTGAAAATATTATCCCAAAACTTTGGGAGAACACTCAACCATTGCTGCCTTCACCAGCGACACAGGGTCATAAATATGATCGTGGTCATGCCATCATTGTATCGGGTGGAAAACTCCAGACCGGAGCATCGCGTTTGACTGCCACCGCAGCTTTGAAGATCGGAGCGGGGTTGGTGACCATTGCAGGTGCCGCGCCCGCACTTTCGGTGCATGCAAATCACCTCACGGCCGTGATGCTTGCCGAAACCAAAACCACAAAAGACCTGGTTAAGCTACTGGCAGATAAACGCAAAAACGCTGTCTGTATCGGCCCGGCAGCAGGCATTAATGAGAACACAAAAAGAAACGTCAGAGCCATTTTGACAAGTGGTGCGGCTACTGTTCTTGATGCCGACGCGCTCACTTCCTGCGCGAGCAAACCACAGCAACTCTTTGATTGGATTTACAGTCTGCCCGATCGATCTGTTGTGATGACACCGCACGAGGGTGAATTTGCCCGATTGTTTGGCAGTTCTTCGGTATCAAAGCTTGAACGTGCCAGCGTCGCAGCCAAGCTTTCCGGTGCTGTCGTCATCTTAAAGGGTGCTGACACAGTAATCGCTCATCCGAGTGGTCGCGCTAAAATCAACACCAATGCTCCGCCCAGCCTGGCAACGGCGGGCAGTGGTGACGTTCTGGCAGGAATTGTTACGGGCCTTCTGGCGCAAGGCATGGATGGCTTTGAAGCAGCCTGCGCCGGCGTTTGGATCCATGGCGAGGCCGCCAACAAATTTGATCAAAGTGGATTCACGGCGGAAGAGCTGATCACTAAAATCGAGCGTAGAATATGAACCGGCCTCTTTTGTTACTTATTGGCACAGGTGCGATGCTCGGTCTGAATTTTCCCATAGGCAAATTGGTTTTGGCACAAGGTGTTGACCCGGCGCTTTGGGCGGCATTAATTTCTCTGGGAGCTGGGTTTGCGATGTTGTTGATATCTGGCTTCCTAAGACTGGAAATTGTGAGGAGCAGGGCAATTTTGTCATTCTCAATTATCTCCGGCATCTTGTCATATGTGGTGCCAAATCTATTGACCTTTCTTGTCATTCCCAAAATTGGCAGTGGTCTGGCCGCCGTTATGTTCGCATTGTCACCTCTCGCCACTGCAGTGATCTCCGTCGTCTTAAAAGTGAGACCTCCAAATGGATGGGGGCTTATGGGCATTGCCATTGGTCTCGCTGGTGCGTTGATCATCGTTTTTGGGCGCAACTCCCATCTTGATGCAAATGGATCTGCTTGGATCATTGCAGCTTTGTTTATTCCGGTCTTCCTAGGATTGGGAAATGTCTATCGCACCGCAGCTTGGCCGAAAGGTGCAGCCCCACAATTATTGGCGGCTTATACCAATCTTGCAGCTGTACCTTTTTTGATTATGGTCGCGGTCTTCATGCACTCAGACATGAAGACACTTCTGCAGATTCCATGGTTGATCACTCTCCAGATCCTCGTTTCCACAACCATGTTCCTGATGTTCTTCCGCCTGCAGCAAATTGGTGGTCCAACCTATTTAAGTCAGATTGGCTATGTGGCTGCGGCTGTGGGGTTGGTAATCGGGGTTGTTGTTCTAAGCGAAAATTATCCTGCTATGGTCTGGCTCGGCGCAGGGGTTGTGGCCTTTGGCGTTGCTGTGTCAACTTGGGGCGGAATGCACAAGGCCTGAGGTATTGCAAAACGTGGCTGTTGATCTCGCTTTGGTTCTCGCCGTTGATTGCTCCTCGAGCGTCGATGCGGGTGATTTTCATTTGCAGATGTTTGGTATCGCCGATGCCCTGCGCCAGCCGCAAATTCTCGATGCCATTCAATCCGGCACAGAACAACGCATCGCTTTTTCTCTCGTGCAATGGTCAACGCGTTTGAGCCAGCACATCATCATTAAATGGA
>JAYVXY010000186.1:0-4570 GCA_043784785.1 Aestuariivirga sp.
CGCTGCCTTGACTTGAGGGATGGTGTCGATTGCTGTGTGGTTTTTTGTCGTGCTATTGGACATGGGTGCTGGTTCCTTGATGATGGTTTAACAGTTAAAGTTGAAATGAAGTGCCAGCCTGGATCGCCAAACCCAAATTCAAACGCGTGGATGTTGGACATGGGCATTGGTTTTGAATGGCTTGCATCCATTTACCTCATGACGAAATCTGACCTTTTCCTTGGGTTTTTTGTCCTGATTTGTCATGATTTTTGTTGGACTGCTGACTTTTCGTTTCTTTCCGTTTCCTTCAGGAAACAAACCCAATCCGCACGGATTTGACTGCGGGCGACGCAAGCCGCAGAGCGGCGTCCATATCCGCGTCGATGAGATGGCGGCGGCTTTGGCTGGCTGCACTGGCGCAAGCCAGACCGAGGATGGGTAGTGGGTCAGTTTGAAATTCACCCCTATTGACCGCTCTGGAAATGCCCGGTCAAGCGTGGCATAATGCCAGAATGACAAAGACACCCAAGCGCCCCCGCGATCCAAACCAGCTTGCCAAACTGATTGTGGATATTGCAACGGGCGACAAAAGTGATACCGTTCCCACAAAAAGCCCCATGGCTGAGCTAGGACGCTCAGGGGGGTTAAGGGGGGGCACTGCTCGGGCGGCTTCAATGTCATCCGAGCGTCGCCAAGAAATTGCAAAGCAGGCGGCGCAATCGAGATGGATGAAGGAGAAGAAATAGCTGGGCATTTGCCAGGAATTGCGGTCGTCGCCACCAGATGTGAGACGTTCCAAGGAACGGCTGACCTCCGCCTTGTTTGCCGATGTGACGACGGGTCCGACTACGCAGTTAAGGATCAATTGCGGAATCCGCACCTTCCGCATCAAGAATGGCTATGCACTCAATTGGGCGAATTGGTCGGAATTGCCTCGCCACATATTCGGGTGGTCAAGCTGGCAGCCGACGAGTGTTTCGGATCGCGGTGGGAAAGCGGGATGGAGACCCAAGATTGGTGGATTCGAGCTCACAATGGCGATATCGATTTTCAACTTATTGCGCCGACAATATCTAGAATATTTGCCTATGACCTATTTGTCCACAACGTGGATCGACACCTTACGAACTACATTGTTCGACGTCAATATTCAGGTCACTCGGTGCTTTCGTTCGACTATTCGCAGGCTTGGCTGTTTAGCGGGTTTCCATTGCCGCCGCTCCCGCTGCATTCACAAACAAAAACGATACAAGCGATGCGTGCAATGCGGCATCTATTTGGAGATTTCATACATCAAAACGAGGTTAAATCTATTTGTAATAAACTTAGACAAATAAAAACTGAAACAATAGAAAGAATTATTTCAGAACACCCAAATAACTGGTTGACAGAAACACAAAAATGTGAAATATTTAATTGGTGGAAGTCTGACAGACGACTGCACCGCATACATCAATTACAGGAGGGCATTGCAAATGGAGATTATCTTTGATTACGCAGTGCTTCAGGCCGTGCCTGACATTCGTCGGGGTGAAAGGGTTAATATTGGCATAGTCATATTGAAGCCGGATGGCTTAGATATAAGGGTTTTTGAAATGAGAAAGGTGCAGGCGCTCACGGGACATTCGTGGGATTCTTATATTGAATCATTTTCTTCAGTCTTAACAAAGGCTGATAACCCATCTCTCGCAAAAACAGAGAGGTTGGCAAGTTTGGAAATTTTCCAAAATCAAATAATTATGTCAAAGACTGGATGGTTCAAATCATCTTCTGCCGCTGAATATGAATCCGTAGTCGCTGATATAGCTGCGGACAAGATTCGGAGGCCAAAGTTTAAGAAATCAAAGTCTGACCCAACAATAATTTCTGAAATCAGCGCAGAACTTAAAACCGCTTCGATTTTGGCAGGAAGGAATGAGCCATTGGGGAGCGGGAAAGTCGTAAGAGGATATCAAATTGAAGGCGGGCTTGAAGCCGATTTTGCTCAACTGAATAGTCGGCTGCATGTTGCTTCCGTGCTAGATCTTCGTGCGTCGCATCCGCAATTGGCGCAGGCGGCTTTAAAGGCTGTTGTGCTTGATCGAGCTGGTGCGGTGCATAACGGTCCTGTTCATAAAATTGGTGTTTACGCATCAGCTCCTGCGCGTTTGGCGGAGGTTCGAGAGCATGTTGCGTTGCTCGGGAGGTATGCCGATGATGTAGTGAACTGGGAAGATGCGAGCGATAGACGCTCTTTGAAAAAGATGTTTTTTGACGCCTATAATTCACACATTGATGCTACAAATTGACTTTTATGCTTGACGGTCAGGCATATTTGTCATATTAAATGGAGCTATGAACAAGCTCCCCTCCGCCGACCGCGCCCGCATCCTGCACCTTCTCTGTGAAGGCCAATCCATCCGCGCCATCACGCGCCTGACTGGCGCAAGCAAGAACACCGTCATCAAACTCCTGGTTGATGCCGGAAAGGTCTGCATGGCCTACCATGATGCGCATGTGCGGAACGTGAAGGCCAAGCGGGTGCAGGTGGATGAAATTTGGTCTTTCACCTATGCCAAGGAAAAGAATGTTGCGGCTGCAAAGGCTGCTCCCGATGGCGCTGGCGACACATGGACATGGACTGCTATTGAAGCCGACACAAAGGTGGTCATTTCCTATTTTGTCGGCGGGCGGGATGGCGAATGCGCAAAGTGGTTCATGGATGATGTCGCCAGCCGCCTTGCCAATCGGGTGCAACTGACTTCCGATGGCCTGAAATCATACCTTGAAGCGGTTGAAGGCGCGTTTGGTGCCGACATTGACTATGCGCAGCTTGTGAAGATGTATGGCGCATCGCCAGACGGCGGCAAGGGCCGCTACAGCCCCGCCGAATGCACCGGGATCAAGAAGATACCCGTCGAGGGCAAACCCGATCCGAAGCATATCAGCACGTCCTATGTGGAGCGCAGCAATCTTTCAATGCGCATGGGGATGCGGCGGTTCACCCGCCTGACAAATGGCTTTTCAAAGAAGGTTGAGAACCATGTTCATGCTCTGTCGCTGTATTTTGTGCATTACAATTTCCTGCGCATTCACAAGACCCTGTGCATGTCCCCGGCTATGGCAGCGGGATTGAGCAAGACGCTTTTGGACATGGCTGACATTGTGGCCATGATGGATGCAGCGGAAGGCCCGGCCAAAAAGCGCGGCGCTTACAAAAAGAACCCCGGTCACGAATGACCGGGGTCTATTTCATTCCATACTATGAACCGCCTCGGACACGCGGCCTTGATTAACCCGGAAATAGGCAGCGATGTCATGCTGCATCATTCCATCCGCATACATTTTACGCATTTGCTCCCGCATTTCGCGGCTTGGTCGAGGTGATCTCCGACGATACGGAAAGGGAATGATATTCCTGCCGTTCGGTTTGCCCTTATTTTCGTCTTTCATAGCGGATTTCTTTCGAAATGCGCCAGATAGTGCTTGCCCAAAATCACATGTTATGGCACAAAATTCTTGTGGAAAATTTAGTGTCGCTCCAAATGAGTTGAGGACGGCCTGCGCACTATCCGGCAAAGATAATTGCAGACCAACGAATTAAAGCGGTTTCATCATTGGGGAATGATGATCCGCTTTTTCGTAGCGGCGAATCACTTGACCCATCGCTGATTCGAAAATACCTAAGATTTGATTGAGAGTCGAATCAGTTTCAAAAGAAACTGTCGGTGTTGGGCTGGATGCACTTTTAAATCAAAATTTCAAACTGAGACACTACCGAATTTCGCGGCTTTTGTGGCGCGTATGGGAAAGGGCGGTCATGAAAGTCGCTTTTTATGTGATTGCCGCCCTGATCCCGCTGCTTGCAGGTTGCAACGCCGACGCGGTGGTTTCGTCGAGCCGCCCTGCCGAAGCACCAGTCTCATCGGACCACGCTATAGTCGACATGTGCATGGCGCAAAAAACCGGCAACAAGAACATTTGCACGTGTTTTGACAGAGCGTTTCGACAAAACTTGTCAGACGACACCTACGTAATAGTAAACAAAATAGCGACATATTGGAAGCAACCAAGATATTTTGAGACAGAAGATTTGCCATTGGAGTTCAAAGAATTGAGCCAAAATCAAAAAAATTTGTTCAAAATAAATATGGAAAACGCATTGAGGACCATCGCGAAAACGTGCGTGAACCTCAAGTGAAGCCGCGAGACCAATCTCATCCGGGCATTTCCAAGGGTCATGCTGCACCGCAGCATAAGCCTTGACATCCCGAGCGCCATCGCGCATACACCCCCTTCATCGCGTCGGCAAAGCTGGCGGGTCTGCGTGAACGGGGTTTTCTTGACCTCGCCCAACCCGCCATCCACGATTTCGATACGGCCCGGATCACGCAGGGCGCGTCTTTTCCACCATGCGCTTGTGCTGGCTTACCATGCATCGTGCCGGAGGAAATCGCGCCGGTGCCTGTTAACCCTGACCGAAAGTCATCCAACTTGCAAAATTTCACCGAACTCGGCCTGTCCGCCCCGCTGCTCAAGGCGCTGGTGACGGAAGGCTATGCCATTCCCACCCCCATCCAGTCCCAGGCCATCCCGCATGTGCTGGCGG
>JAYVXY010000187.1:0-4566 GCA_043784785.1 Aestuariivirga sp.
CCGCTTCAACTAATTTAAACGGCCAATAATCCAAACCAAACGGCATCAACAAAACGCCAAGCATCGCAGCGGGCATCACCATCAAATCTGAAATCGGCAAGGCCAAGGCATTGGCCACGGTTCCATAGGGCGACACGCGACCGAAATGATAAACCGCTGCAATGCTGGAAAGCCCGCCTGCAACAATCGTCGTTAACACCGAACCGCCAAATAATTTCAATCCATGGGTGGCAAAACGCACGGCGCGCGACGCTTCTTGGCGCTTCATGTCAACCGGCCGGTTATTCCAATATTCAAAAAATGCCACCAGCCCCATCACCGCCAGAAATGACATCTGAAAGCTGGCACCCATGGCCTCTTCGGGTGTGACCACCAATATGATCAAAGCTGATAATGCCAGATTGCGCATTGAAACCGCAGGCCGATCAACCAAAATCGCAAAAAACATGACTGCGATCATGATGTAAGATCGCTCAGTGGCCGAGCCTGAATCCGCCAGCAACATATAAATCAGACCAACGATAAGCGCTGCCACAGCCGACCATTTTTTGATCGGATAATTGAGGGCCAGAAATGGAAACAACGCCAGAAACGCCCGCATCACCCAGAAAACACCACCCGCTACCAAAGACATATGCAAACCCGAAATCGAAATAATGTGGGCAAGGCCAGAAATCTGCAGGCTGGTGTTCATCTCAGGCGGAATGGCGGCGCGCTCGCCTGTTATAATGGAATTGGCAAAAGCCCCGATTGGTCCTGGAATGGCCGCAATGATCCGTGCACCCATCACACTGCGCAATTTGTGAAACAGCCGTCGCTCCAACAAATTCCAAGGCACGGGACGGTCTTCAAACACCGGCGGCGATAGATCACGCCCCATTGCCCCAATGGATTGAAAATAAAGATCGCGCCCATAATCGAACCCACCCGGCATTACCGGCGTTGGCAAGGGCGTTAGCCGCGCGGTGAAATGCACATAATCACCGATCAATGCCGTTGGCGCATTGAAGGTTGAGATGCGCACTCGCCTTGGCATTTCGCCTTCTGGAATATTGCTGGCAGAATCAAGCTCAATCACCAACACGCGCCGTTTGCCACCGCGATTATCGGCATCGGCAATAAAACCGGAAATATCACTGGATGCGACAGCCGCGCGCAGCACAGGTGTTACCACAATTTCTTGGCGGATTTTGCCAATCGCAAAGCCCAGAAATATCAACGCTACAATAGTGGCAGCCGGAAACCGTCTTCCCAACCCAAACAAAACTGTGCTGGCCAGAAACACGCCTGTGGCAGCAATCCAACTCGGCTCATTTGGCAAGTTGAAATAGGTCCATATGCCAATAGCCAGAAATACTGGGGCCCAAACTACCATTCGCCCGGCCTGCATGGCAAAGGCAACGCCCAGATATTCCCAAGCATCACCCAGCACATTGCGCACCTCAAAGCCGAACGATTCACGCGCCCCTTTGAAGCCTCGCCCGTCTATGCTATCTGGCGCGATTGTGGCCATGCCGCCCTCCCCAAATCAGCTAAACAAAAAAAGGCCTCCATGTCATCAACTACAGTGTCATTACCTGTTACTCGCTTCGCGCCCTCACCCACAGGCTATCTCCACATAGGCGGCGCACGCACCGCTTTGTTCAACTGGGCCTATGCCAAGGGCAAGGGTGGCAAAATGTTGCTGCGCATCGAAGATACTGATCGTGAGCGGTCAACTGAAGGCGCTGTCAAAGCCATTCTCGAAGGCCTCACCTGGCTCGGTCTCAATTGGGATGGCGAAGCTGTTTCCCAACACAGCCGCATGGCCCGCCACAGCCAAGTGGCCCAGCAATTATTGGCCAGCGGCCATGCCTATCATTGCTATTGCTCGCCCGAAGAACTCACCGCGATGCGCGAAAAGGCCGAAGCTAAAAAGCGCCCCATCCGCTATGACGGCACATGGCGCAACCGGCCTGCTTCAGATGCACCAGCTGGTATCAAACCCGTGATCCGTTTCAAATCGCCACAGGAAGGCGAAACCGTGATCAATGATAATGCCCAAGGCCGCGTGGTGATCCCCAATAAGGATTTGGACGATCTCATCATCCTGCGTTCTGATGGCAACCCGACCTATAACCTCTCAGTTGTTGTCGATGATCACGACATGGGCGTCACCCACATTATTCGCGGCGTTGACCACCTCACCAACACGGCCCGCCAAATGCAAATCTATCTGGCCATGGGCTGGAACGTACCCAACATGACTCATGTGCCACTGATTCACGGGCCCGATGGGGCCAAGCTTTCAAAGCGCCATGGCGCCTTGGGTGTGGAAGCTTACCGCGCCATGGGCTATCTGCCCGCCGCCTTGCGCAATTATCTCGCAAGGCTTGGCTGGAGCCATGGCGACGATGAAATCTTTTCCACAGATCAATTGGTACAATGGTTCGATCTTGATGGCTTGGGAAAATCTGCCGCGCGCTTTGATTTTGCCAAGCTTGAAAACCTGAATGGCCATTACATTCGCCACACGCCAGATGCTGAACTGCTGGAACAATTCCTGAGCTTCCTGCCCTATGCCGAAAATGGCCCGGCCCTGCTGGCTAAAATTGATGCTCCCATGAAGGCCAAATTGCTCAAAGCCCTGCCCGGCCTCAAAGATCGCGCCAAGACCTTGGTTGAGTTGATGGCCAGCACCAATTACCTGTTCAGCACAAGGCCCCTGGCCATGGATGACAAGGCCAAGGCCTTGCTCAATGATGAAGGAAAAGTGGCGCTTAAAACTGTTGCCGATCTCATAACACCGATCAATGATTGGACGGCCCACACGCTCGAAGCCGCCGTTAAAGCCCACGCCGAAGCCACTGGAATCAAGCTTGGCAAATTGGCCCAGCCATTGCGCGCCGCCCTCACCGGCACAAGCACATCCCCGCCGATTTTTGATGTGTTAGAAGTTTTAGGCCACGAGGAAAGTCTCGCACGTATAAGTGATCAAACCAAATAGTACAGCTTGATTGACCTTTTTATTGCACTGCAATAGGATCGTCACAAATATATGGAAGGTTTTTCGTCATGAGCGATGCCAAGAAAACAGCACAAATTTCAATCGGCGACAAGATACAGGATTTGCCAGTCCTGTCCGGAACCATGGGGCCTGATGTCGTTGACATCAGTAAACTCTATGACACGAGCAAGGTTTTCACCTTCGATCCTGGCTTCACCTCCACCGCATCATGCAAATCCACCATCACCTATATTGACGGTGATGCCGGTATTCTCCTGTATCGCGGCTATCCCATCGAACAATTGGCAATGCAGGGCGATTTCCTCGAAACCTGCTACCTGCTTTATTATGGTGAGCTTCCAACACCGGCCCAGCGCAAGAAATTTGTCCACGACATCACCCACCACACCATGATCCATGAACAAATGGTGCTGTTTTTCCGCGGCTTCCGGCGTGATGCGCACCCCATGGCCGTGATGGTCGCCATGGTTGGCGCACTCTCGGCGTTTTATCACGACTCAACCGACATTGCCGACCCACGCCAGCGTGAAATCGCATCGCACCGGATGATCGCCAAGCTGCCAACCATTGCCGCCATGACCTATAAATATCACGTCGGCCAACCCTTCGTTTATCCACGCAACAACATGTCATATGCAGAAAACTTCTTGCATATGTGCTTTGCCGTGCCGTGCGAGGAATATGTGGTCAATCCAATTATCGCCAAGGCGATGGACCGCATTTTCACCCTCCATGCCGACCATGAGCAGAACGCGTCCACTTCAACGGTGCGCTTGGCTGGCTCTTCGGGTGCGAACCCGTTCGCCTGTGTCGCGGCTGGCATCGCCTGCCTCTGGGGGCCTGCCCATGGTGGCGCCAATGAAGCAGCATTGAAGATGCTGGAAGAAATCGGCACCGTCGATAAAATTCCGGCCTTCATCGAAAAAGTGAAAGACAAATCATCAAACGTCCGTTTGATGGGGTTCGGCCACCGGGTTTACAAAAACTATGACCCTCGTGCCAAAATTTTGCAGGCATCGGCCCATGAAGTTTTCGCAGCCTTGGGCATCAAGGATGATCCGCTCCTCGATGTGGCGCGGGAACTCGAACGCATCGCCCTCAGTGATCCCTATTTCATTGACCGCAAACTCTATCCAAACGTCGATTTCTATTCCGGCATTATCCTGCGTGCCATTGGTTTCCCCACCAGCATGTTCACTGTGCTGTTTGCACTGGCCCGTACCGTGGGTTGGATTTCACAATGGAAAGAAATGATCGAGGATCCTTACCAGCGCATCGGCAGGCCACGTCAGCTTTATGTTGGCCCGACACAACGTGATTATGTGTCGATGGACAAGCGCGGGTAGTTTGGAACGGCATCGCTTTCGGTTGAACCATCACCGGTAACGATTAAACCTCTAAAGTTGTCATTCCCGCACTTGTTGCGGGAATCCATTTCGAGACGTTACGGATGTGACCGGCAGCCAAGCTGATGGTAAAGCCACCTTACCCCGCAGCTTTCTCATCAATCAACATCGCGCCGATTTCAGCCTCGGCCACCTTCTTGCCATCGACATGCG
>JAYVXY010000188.1:0-4565 GCA_043784785.1 Aestuariivirga sp.
CCTAGATATTGGAGAGTAACATGAGTCTTCGTAATTTAGTTTCTCTGTCTACTTTGGCGGCCTTAATCATGTTCAGCGCTACAAGCGCGGTTCAAGCTAATCAAAACTATGGAATCGCAAATTTTAATAGTGACTGTATCGGTAAAGCACACAAGTGGTCTAAAGCACACGGTTGGAAGGCATTAACGCTTTCGAACTTATTCGACGGTCCCTTCAAGAATCAAATAGTGCCCTGGCAGGAGTGCGGACTCAGTTGGAACGCTGCCAGCCGCACAGAAGCTATCAACCTGGCGATGAAACAATGCAATAAGGGTATACACAAACACAAAGCCGAGAAAATTGCCTCCTGCAAAATTGTCAACATCAAAGAGTAGGTACTGATTTAGTCTGCCGCTTTCCGTCTTCGCCCGCGACAGCGGGAGAAGAAAGGGGCCCTTCGAACGAAGTGAGATGGGATAGATGAGGGCCTTTTTTCCGCGCGTGAGACTTCCCCTCACCTATCCCATCCGCTTACGCTAGCGCTCCGGCGAGGTGGGCCCCTTTCCTCTCCCGCTTTGCGGTAGAGGACATCAAGATGCCAGCTTCACTAAATTCTGCATCAACTGCCTTGTGCCCTTCAAGCGCTGGGCGGCGTTTGGCCAGTCGCGGGTGAGTACCAGTTTCATATCTGGTCGCAGCTTGGCCAATGTGCCCTGCCCTGAAATCCATTGCACCAATGCGCCTGGGTTAGCAAACACGCCGCCACGGAATTCAATCGTAACACCTTTGGGCCCAGCATCGACTTTTGCAACATTGGCTTTGCGGCAGAGCAGCTTGATCGAAACAATATCCAGCAGATGATCCACCTCTTCCGGTTTCCTCCCAAAGCGGTCATGCAGTTCAGCGGCAAAACCGTCCAAATCCGTCTGCTCGTGCACATCCGACAGGCGCCGATAGAGCCCAAGCCGGGCCTGAAGATCAGTGACATATGATTCAGGAATCAGAACCGATGTGCCGATGTTGATTGACGGCGACCATGCGCCATCATCAGCCACTTCTTCGCCGCCAGAGCGCATTGAAGCCACGGCATCTTCCAGCATGGATTGATAAAGCTCAAAGCCTACTTCGCGGATATTGCCGTGCTGTTCTTCGCCCAGCAAATTGCCACTCCCACGAATATCCAAATCATGGCTGGCCAGATTAAAACCTGCCCCCAGAGAATCCAGCGATTGCAAAACCTTCAAACGCCGCTCGGCATCGGGCGTCATCTTCTTCGACGGTTGGGTGGTGAGTAAAGCATAAGCTCGCTGTTTGGAGCGGCCGACCCGCCCACGCAATTGGTAAAGCTGCGCCAACCCAAACATATCAGCACGATGGATGATCATGGTGTTGGCGGTGGAAATATCGAGGCCGGATTCAACAATGGTGGTTGAAAGCAGCACATCAAAGGCGCGGTCATAAAATCCGGTCATGATGTCTTCAAGCTCGGTGGGTGCCATGCGGCCATGGGCGGTGCGGAATTTGACTTCGGGAACGGCCTCCCGCAAAAATTCGGCAATCTCGTCCAGATCAGTAATGCGCGGCACCACGTAGAAACTCTGGCCGCCACGGAAATGTTCGCGCAGCAAATGCTCGCGGATGATCACCGGATCAAAAGGCGAAATATAAGTGCGCACCGCCAGGCGGTCGAGCGGTGGTGTGGTGATCAACGACATTTCACGCACACCTGACAGCGCCAGTTGCAATGTGCGCGGAATTGGTGTGGCGGTGAGTGTTAACACATGCACATTGGCGCGCATTTGTTTCAGGCGTTCTTTGTGTTTCACGCCGAAATGTTGCTCCTCATCGACAATCATCAAACCGAGATCGCGGAATTTCACGCTATCAGCTAACAGCGCATGGGTGCCGATCACAATATCAACGCTGCCATCCTCCATGCCCTGTTTAACAAGCTTGAGTTCCTTGGCCCCCACCAGCCGCGAAGCCTGGGCAATGCGGAGTGGCAGGCCTTTGAACCGCTCGACAAAATTCTTGTAATGCTGGCGGGCCAGCAAAGTTGTGGGAACGACGATAGCCACTTGCTTGCCCGCATAGGCGGCAACGAATGCAGCACGCAAGGCAACTTCGGTTTTGCCAAAGCCAACGTCACCGCAAACCAAACGGTCCATCGGGCGGCCCTTCTGCAAATCTTCCATTACGGCTTCGATTGCAGATAGCTGGTCTTCGGTTTCTTCATAGGGAAAGCGCGCGCAGAATTCATCATAAGCGCCTTCGGGAGGAACCAGCACGTCACCCGGTTTCAGCTCACGCGCCGCCGCCGTCTTGATCAACTCGCCGGCAATCTCGCGAATGCGCTCTTTGAGTTTTGCCTTCTTGGCTTGCCAAGCGCCGCCGCCCAAACGATCCAGTTGAACGTTTTCTGCATCCGATCCATAACGCGACAGCAGCTCGAGATTTTCAACAGGCAAAAACAGCCGAGAATTTTCAGCATAGATCAGCAGCAAGCAATCATGCGGTGCGCCTTGCACTTCAATGGTGCGCAGGCCCTCAAAACGGCCAATGCCGTGATCCACATGCACCATCAAATCGCCGGGTGAGAGCGATGATAGCTCGGATAGAAAATCTGCTGCCTTCTTGGCTTTGCGGGCGCGGCGCACCAAGCGGTCGCCCAGAATATCTTGCTCGGAGATAATTGCTTGCGAGGGTGTTTCGAACCCCTGCTCCAGCGGCAACACGATGAGTGAGACAATCCCCACCTCATGTTTTGTTGCCTCCGCCCAATTTTTGGCGATGACCAAAGGCGCCAAGCCGTGATCATGCAAAATAGTGGAAAGTCGCTCGGCCGAACCATCGCTCCAACAGGAAATCAGTGTTCGCTTATTGGCTTTGCGCAGGTTTTCAGTATGGATGCGAACGGCATCATAAACATTGCCACCAGTTTCCGCGCGTTCAGCCGCAAAGCTGCGGCCCCGTTTGCCAGAGAATGAGATGGCATCGCGCGATGGGCTTTCAAAAGGGGAAAGCTCCAACACTGTGCGATCTGCACAAAGTTGTTGCCATTCGGATTCTGAAATATAAAGCCGCTCTGGCTTTAGCGGTTTGTATGGTGCTGCGCCGAAGCTTTGTTTGCCTAGGGCTTCACGACGGGCATCATAGAACTCCTCGATTTGATCATGACGCGCGGTCATCGATTCCGCTGTTGAATAGGACAGCGAGAGCACGGCATCTGGAATATAGTCGAACAAAGTGGCAAGCTCGCCGTGAAATAGCGGCAACCAATGTTCCATGCCTTGATAGACGCGGGCATTGGTAATTGATTCATAAAGTGGATCATTGAGATCAATGCCGCCAAAGGCTTCGGCATAGGCGTTACGAAAAGCGGCGATTGAGGACTTATTCAACAGCACTTCATTGGCGGGATTGAGTGTGAGCGATTTTAATTGCGTGATCGAGCGCTGGGATTGTGCATCGAAACTGCGGATGCTTTCCAATGTGTCGCCGAAGAAATCCAGTCGCACCGGAAATTCCGCGCCGGGTGGAAAAATGTCAATGAGCCCGCCACGCACGGCAAAATCACCACGATCCACCACCGTGCCGCAACGCGAATAACCATTGTTGACGAGAAAGGCTTGTAACACATCATCTTTCACGCGCTGACCCGGCGTTGCCGTAAAACTGCCGCCTTCAATCAAACTCTTTGGCACCACGCGCTGCAAAATGGCGTTGATCGTGGTGAGTAGAATGAAAGGCTGTGTCGCGGGTGTCAGCAACTCTGCCAGCATGGCCAGCCTGCGCGCCAGAATATCGGCCGAAGGCGAAACCCGGTCATAGGGCAAGCAATCCCATGCGGGAAAGCGCTTGATGTTTAAGTTGGGATCAAAATAGGAAATCTGCTCTTCAAGTTCGGCCAAATGCTGATCATCGCGGCAGACATGAACCAAACCACGACTGCCCACAGTTTTGGCAAGCTGTGGCAGCGCCTGCGCATCAAGGCCCTCAGGGATGGCAGCGAGTTGAATGCGCCCGGGCTTGCCAATGCGCTGGTTGACTGTATCGACGGGAGTGGTCATTTCAATTCAGGCCTGAAACCAATCATTTCTTGCAACAAGGGTGAGTTCCAATTCTCGGGCACTGGTTCTTGCCCTGTTGCCCAAGCCAGTAAATCTTGATCTGGTATTTCCAACAATATTTCAAACAACGCCAACTCACCTGTACTCATGCCGGCCAAACGTGCAGCTGCGAAACCGCCCACCACAAGATCCATTTCCTTGATGCCACGATGGGCCGCTCGCCAAAGCAGGCGCTTGCGGGTGATTTCAGATTTTTGTGAATTGTCGGTCATCAGGCCCGCCTCATAACCTTTCATGGCCTTGCACCGCAACCCATTCGCGGCGAAACTGTGCAAATGCGACCAACCATCCTCACCCCGCTTTTTGCTGATGTCACAACGATCAAAGGCGTAGGCGACAAAATGGCCAAACTTCTGGCAAAGCTGCTGCGCGGGGCTGAGGCCGATTCAGCACGGCTGGTGGATGTGCTGTTCCATTTGCCCAGCGCTTTGATCGACCGGCGCTATCGTTGCACCA
>JAYVXY010000189.1:0-4524 GCA_043784785.1 Aestuariivirga sp.
GCGCTGCGCAAACTCAAATCCATTCCCGGGGTCGAGAAATTTGAGGTGCTGCGCCAAGTCAGCCCCAAATGTGAATTCAGTTTCGGTGTGTCGATGGAGTTTGCGGGTCAAGCGGCTTATGACGGCTATAATATTCACCCTGATCATGTGGCCTTTGTGCAAACCCGCTGGATTCCGGAAGTCGCCGCATTTACCGAGATTGATTATTTGCCCTTGCCCTAATTATTTGTAACGGGCAAAATCAACCTCGATTTCGTAAAGGCTAAGCACATGATTGATAGCGATATTCTGCTGCGCCTGTTTCTTGCTCTGCTGTTTGGCGGGGCGGTTGGCTTTGAGCGACGCTGGCGCGGCCATGTGGCGGGCCCGCACACGGATGGCATGGTGGCCTTTGGTGCGGCTTTGTTTGTGATGGCGGGGGCAGCAATTGGTGGTGACGGCGCAGCGCGGGTTTTGGCGCAAGTGGCAACCGGCATTGGCTTTCTGGCGGGTGGCGTTATCCTTCGCGATGGCTTTCGTGTGCAAGGCCTCAATACGGCGGCTACTGTATGGTGTGTGGCGGCGGTGGGCAGCATTACTGCACTGGGGCACATTCAGCTGGCATTTGAAGCAACTGTGATGGTGATTATTGGGAACATGGTTTTCCATTGGGTTGAGCACCGCATTGAGATGATGCGCAAGCTGCCCGCAGATATTGATGATAATCAACCCGTGAAGTGAGAGATTAAAAATGGCCGTTCAAAGCATCGCTGTGAAGGCGCTTCGTCCCACGCAAATTGCCGTTGGGAAACTTCTGGTCAGATCCAAGCGCGATGGTCTTGCGGCGCGCGAACGAAAGCCGCAGGAGCTGGTTGATTTTATTCTGACCAATCCTATTCGCGTGGTGACTGGGCCTGACGATACACATTACATTGTCGATCACCATCATCTGGGCTTGGCGCTGCTGAAGGAGAAATTCAAGACAGCACCTGTCGAAGTGGAGGCTGATTTCTCCAAGCTTTCCATGCCGGAATTCTGGAAGGAGATGGAGGGGAAAAAATGGGTTCACCCCTTTGACGGCAGCGGTAAACTTCGTCAAATTTCCGATATTCCGTCGAGGCTCGCCGACATGGAAAATGATCCTTATCGCAGCCTTGCTGGTTTTGTGCGCCAGGAAGGCGGCTTCACCAAAACCCTAACGCCCTATATGGAATTTACCTGGGCCGATTATTTCCGCCCGCTCATTAGCATGAAGGCCCTGAAGGCCGATTTTGACGAGGCTGTGCGAAAGGCCAAGAGGCTGGCAGCAGCTTCCGAGGCCGCAGGCCTGCCCGGCTTTATTGTCAAAGCTTGATGCATTGATTATGCCGATGAATTTCGCTTAAGCTGATGTTCACTCATTAAGGAATTAGGCAATGGAATATCGTCAGCTTGGTCGCTCGGGCTTAAAAGTTTCGCTTCACACGCTAGGCACGATGAATTTTTCGGGCGAAGGCTTTTTCAATATGGCGGGCAGCCTGAATTTAAAAGATGCCAGCCGCTTGGTAGATATTGCGGTTGATCATGGGGTAAATCTGTTTGATACGTCAAATGCCTATACCACAGGCAAATCCGAAGAGGCGGTGGGTGAAATTTTAAAATCACGCTCTGACCAATTGATGGTGGGCACCAAGGTGCGTTTTGGCATGGGCGAAGGGCCAAACGAGCAGGGGCTTTCGCGCTTTCACATGATCCAGCAATGCGAGGCCAGTTTAAAGCGCCTGCAGCGCGATCATATCGATGTCTATTATATGCATCAGTGGGATGGGCAAACGCCGATCGATGAAACCATGGAGGCCCTTAACAGCTTGGTGAAGCAGGGCAAGGTTCGCTATATCGGCTGTTCGAACTGGTCGGGCTGGCACATCATGAAATCCATGATGTCGGCTGACCGGCACAATTTTCAGAAATTCGTGGTGCAGCAAATTCATTACACCATTGAAGCACGCGAAGCCGAGTATGAATTGATGCCGATTGCGCTTGATCAAGGTGTTGGCATTCAGGTGTGGAGCCCAATTGCGGGTGGGCTGCTTTCCGGCAAGTTCCGCCGCGGTGTTACGCCTGATGTGTCGCGCCATATATCCGGCTGGTCGGAGCCGCCGATCCGTGATGAGGACCGACTTTACCGCATTATTGATGCGTTGGTTGAAGTGGGCGAGGGGCGTGGTGTTTCGGCAGCTCAGATTGCGCTGGCTTGGCTTGCTGGCAGACCCGGTGTTGCATCACTGATTGTCGGTGCGCGCAATGAAGCGCAGCTGAAAGACAATTTGGCTTCGGCATCTCTGGTGCTTTCGGAGGATGAGCGCCAGAAGCTTGATGATGTGAGTTTGCCGCCGCTGATCTATCCCTATTGGCATCAGCTCAATACCACGGCTGATCGGTTGGGTACGGCTGATCTTGCTTTACACGCCCCCCATATCGCCAATCGCAATCCGCGCATGTGAGCCCGACATGACCTCAAAAACCAATCTCACCATCAATTCGCAACGCCTCTGGGACTCGCTTATGGAAACTGCGCAATTTGGCGGCACGCCGAAAGGTGGCATCAAGCGGCTGACGGTTTCGGATGAAGACAAGCGGGTGCGCGATTGGTTTAAGGCTGAATGCGAAAAACTTGGCTGTGTGGTTGAAGTTGATGAAGTGGGCAATATGTTTGCCACGCGCGCCGGCAAACGCAAAGATCTGTTGCCGATTGCTTTGGGTTCACATCTTGATACGCAGCCGACGGGTGGCAAGTTTGATGGCGTGCTTGGGGTGCTTGGTGCGTTGGAGGCGCTGCGCACCATGGTTGACATGGGCTATGAAACCAATGCGCCCATCATGCTGGTCAATTGGACCAATGAAGAGGGTTCACGCTTTGCGCCAGCCATGTTGTGTTCGGGGGTTTATGCGGGCGTGTTCACGCCAGAGTTTGCCTATGCCCGTGAAGATCGCTCAGGCATCAAGCTCGGCGACGAGCTTGAGCGCATTGGTTACAAAGGCAAGCACAAGGCTGGGGCGATCAAGTTCTCATCGATGTTTGAGTTGCATATTGAGCAGGGGCCGATCTTGGAAGCCGAATCCAAAATGATTGGCGTGGTCACTGGTGTGCAAGGCATGCGCTGGTATGAGGTGGTTGTAACAGGCCAAGAAAGCCACACGGGGGCAACACCCATGGGTTTGCGCAAAAATGCCTTGCTTGCCGCTGCTCGGATGATTGACGCGATTGATGCGGTTGGCATGGCGCATTTGCCGGGGGTTGCTTCGGTGGGCTTGATTGAGAACAGGCCGAACAGCCGCAATGTGGTGCCGGGTGAAGTGTTCTTCACAGTTGATTTGCGCCATCCTGATGAAGCTGTTCTAGATAAAATGGAAGCTGTTTTCCGCGCAGCTCTAGCAAGGATCGCTGCTGAGGCCAAAGTGACTTTTGAAGAGAAATGCATCTGGAAATCACCTGCGGTGAAATTTGCTGCGGAGTTGATTGACTGTGTTCGCACAGGTGCCAAACAAGCGGGCTTTACGTCGCGCGAGATGGCCTCAGGGGCCGGGCATGATGCGGCCTATATTGCCCGCGTTGCACCCACCACCATGATCTTTGTTCCATGCCTCGGCGGGATTTCACACAATGAAGCGGAGTCCACCACGCTTGAAGAATGCGGTGCGGGAAGCCAAGTGTTGCTCAATGCCGTGTTGGCCCATGATGCGACGTTTGCATGAGGAATGATTTAGCGGCGCGGACAAAAGAGATTGCGCTGACATTTACCACTTGGCCTTCTGTGACTGGTTCAGTTGAAGAAGCAGCTATGGCTGGTCGTATTGCAGATTATCTTAAAGGCTTTGACAGGGTTTGGACCGAACGGATCACCAATGATTCATGCGGTCGTTCAAATGTGTTTGGCTTCAAGCGCGGAAGATCAAACAAGACCATAGTGCTCACGGGGCATTTTGATGTGGTGTCGATTGATGATTATGGCGCGCTCAAAAATTTGGCTTTTGATTCGATAAAGCTTTTACCCGAGATTGCCGCGAAGCTTAAATTATCAGGTGAAAACGCGCTGGCGCTTGCAGATTTTGAGAGCGGGGAATATCTGCCCGGGCGCGGCCTTCTCGATATGAAAGCGGGCCTTGCTGCTGGTATTGCGGCTGCCGAATTTTACCAAGGTGACGCCTCGCTCTTGTTTATTGGCGTGGCCGACGAAGAAGAGCGTTCGGCGGGTGCACGTGCGGCAGCACCATTTTTGCAGAAATTTGCGAAACAGGAGAATCTCGAGATCAAATTGGTGATCAACCTTGATGCGATTTCTGATCAAGGTGATGGTTCTGCTGGACGGGTTATAACCTATGGGTCAATCGGCAAGCAATTGATCACGGCCTTCGTTGTTGGCAAGCAAACCCATGCGGGCTATCCGCAAGATGGGGTGAATGCAGCCTATCTGGCGGCGGAGTTGGTCACAGAGTTTGAACTTGCTTCCGATTTATCGGAAACAACGGATGGCGAAGTGGCCGCTCCACCGACTGCACTTTATT
>JAYVXY010000190.1:0-4520 GCA_043784785.1 Aestuariivirga sp.
ACACGCGAATGGACGCCAGCACCCGTCCACCGCATATCCGCCACCAAGGATTAGAGCGCGTCGCGCCTGCCTTGGTGGCGGCTCTATTTCTGCATGGCAGTGTGGCCTTTGGCGCAACTGAAAAACCAATCACGGCGCATGACACCACGCCAGAAATCACCCTGCCCGCATCAGGCGAAATGGCCATCACGACAGTGCCAGCAGGCAACGAGGGCCTTGAACTCTCAGCGCGTTACACCGAAGGCGGTACAGTTTTAATCGACAATGTGACGTGGAAGATAACTGATCAAGACGACGCAACCATCTATGACAAAACCGGAGCCGTGGCGAAACTTGTCGTGGCGCCCGGCTCCTATCATGTCGAAGCATCATTTGGCTCGGCGCATCTTGTCGAAGGTGTAAACCTTCAGCCTGGCACCAAGCTCGGCCTTTCCTTTGTGCTAAATGCGGGAGCGCTAAGAATCCTTCCCCGCGTGAAAGGTGTTGATGAGCCCAGCCTCTCCAGCATCACCAAAGTTTTTGCCCTGAGCGGGATTGAGAAAGGAAAACTCGTAGCAACCAGCAGTGCCCCAGGCGAAGTTTTGAATGTGGCGGCAGGTGAATACCGGATTGAAAGTCGTTTCACATCAGGCAACGCCGTTGCGGTTACGGACGTGAATGTAAAAGCTGGCTTCATGAGCGCGGTGAATATCGATCACATTGCAGGCCTTGCCAAGCTGGCCTACGCAGGCAGCGCCAATCAAGACATGCAATGGCTGGTCACTGATGAAAAGGGCACGGCCCTGCCAACAATAAATGGCATGAACGCCAATCTGGTGCTGAAACCGGGCCATTATGTCGCCAACGCGATAATCGGCAAAGAAAGTTTAAGAACCGATTTTGATATCGCAGCCGGTCAAACCCAAGAAATCAGCTTGGGCCAATAAAAAAGGGGCGGCCAAAGCCACCCCTTTCACTTGAACAAGCAATATTATTTATGCTTCATCATCATGGAATCCATCGCCATGCCAACATGCTTGGTGCAATCGTCCATCTTGTTAGCCTTCATGGCATCCATTGCCATTTTCATTTCATCGCCAGCCATCTTCACGCCATCTGCCATCTTAGGATCAGTGTCCTTGGCCATAGCATCGCTCACCATCTTCATGGTGGCATCATCGCACTTCGCCATCATATCATCAGCGCGGGCTGGGGCGGCCAAAGCAAGGCCCAACAAAGCAACAGCTGCAAGTGTCTTCAACATTTTGATTCTCCGAGTTTTAAAGGACGATATTGTCCTGATGGTTTTGGTAGCGGTGGATAATGTCAATTTCCAATCACGAGGTCGCCATTCACTCAAATGTGATCACGAACCACTGAACCAATTATAGCCTTCTTTTTCCCAATAGCCGCCGGGGTAATCATTGGTCACATACATTTCCATGACGTGCTTTGGATTTTTGAATCCCAATTTGGTCGGCACACGAACCTTGAACGGAAAGCCATTGCTCTTTGGCAAAACCTTGTCATTAAAAGTCAACGCCATGATCGTTTGAGGATGCAAGGCCGTCGGCATGTCCAAGCTTGTCCAATAATCATCGGCGCATTTGAAACCCACATATTTCGCGGTGGTATCAGCACCAACCATCGTCAAGAATTTACTCAAAGGCACACCGCCCCATTTGCCAATCAAGCTCCAGCCTTCAACGCAGATATGCCGTGTGATTTGCGATTCTTGCGGCAGGGCGCGCAACTGGTCCAAGGTCCAACTATCTTTCTTGTCAATCATGCCACTGAGTTGAAGCTTGTAACTGGCTTCATCGACAGTTGGCACTTTTTCCTCACCATAAAAGGCATTGAAGCGAAAGGGATCAACCACATCGGCTTGGGTGTAAGTTGGCGCCAATCGGTTGCTGCTGAAAATGGCCGCTTGCACGCGGTCATTCCAATCCGACATTTTGTCAAGCACACCATCAATGACCCCCGCATCATCGCTGGGCGCACAGCCCGTGAGCATCATCAAGGCCCCAAGCGAGAGCGATTGCTTCATGAATGACCGCCGCTCAATTTTGATCAGCTGCTTCCTATTCTCTTGAATGAAAACCTTGTTCTTAAGCAACATGAACTTTGCCCTCCTGAGGTGAATGGTCTTTGCGCCGCGTGCCGATAACCATCGGGATCAAAGTCGAAGGCACAATCAAAACCAACGCCAAATGCATGACGATGAACGCAGATATCAAAGTCATTCCGATGAAGTGAATACGCCTTGCACCCTCATATCCCCCCATAAACCAACCAATGGCTTGGAGCTGCACGGGTTTCCAAATTTCAAAGCCGGAAACAATTGTCAAAAGGATCACCAGAAGCACACCGATGTAAGACGCTTTCTGCACCGAATTATAGTTCACAAGGTCATGTGGCAATTTGAACTGCACGGCTTTGGTCAAATCACCAATGACTGAACTCGGCGTTATCGGAAAGAAGCGACGTTTGAAATGCCCGGAGAATATGCCGATCAAAATATAGACAAGCAAATTGGCCATCAGCAGCCACATGGCGGCAAGATGCCATCTTATTCCGCCACCGAGCCAATCACCCAACCTGGCCCACTCTGGAAAGCGATAGCCCTCCGCCCAGAATTCGGTGGCATTGTAGATTTGCCAACCACTGGTGATCATCATCAGGATGGCAAGGGCATTCAGCCAGTGAAAGATGCGCACTGAAAGCCTGTGAATTTTAACCCGTTGAACGATACCCACTTGATCCATAACGATTCCTCCGCCTTCTGACTTTCTGACAGAGGCTTACGGATGGCAAATCAAGTCCGATCACTTTTTTGAGGGCGTGTGCGGGTCCGTTGTGATCACTTTTCCGGCAACGGGACAAATTCCTTCTCGTCGCCCGGCACAATGGCAAAACGGGCGGATTTCCAATCGTCCTTCGCCGCTTCAATCTTTTCCTTGGAAGAAGCGACAAAATTCCACCAGATATAACGCGGCCCATCCATCGGCTCGCCTCCCAGCATCATGAAACGTGCACCTTGCGGCGATGAAATCACAATCGGATCACGCGGATGAAACACCAGCAAGCGCCCTGCTTCGAACACATCACCAGCGATTTCAATAGACCCTTCGACCACATAGATGCCACGCTCAACATGCTCGGTTGGTAAAGGCAATCGCCCACCAGCTTGTAAGATCACATCAGCATAAAACAAATCAGAATGGGTTTTGACAGGTGACTTGGCTCCATAAATTGAACCTGCAATCACTCGTATATTGCGTTTGCTATCCTGCAAAATCGGCAAATCAGTTTGGTTCACATGCTCAAAACTTGGCGCGGTTTCTTCATGGTGCTTCGGCAGAGCCACCCAGCTTTGCGTGCCAAACACTTGGCGATTGATCAACCGATCTGCAACGGGTGAACGCTCAGAATGCACGATGCCCTTGCCCGCCGTCATCCAGTTGAGTTCGCCGGGCTTGATCGATTGATCGAAACCCAAACTGTCCTTGTGCTGAATAACCCCGTCAAACAACCAAGATACGGTTGAAAGCCCAATATGCGGATGCGGGCGCACATCCATGCCCTGCCCCGCCTTTATCAAAACCGGGCCAAACTGATCAAAGAAAATAAATGGCCCCACCATTTGCCGCTGCGCTGAGGGCAAGGCGCGCCGCACCTCAAAATCGCCAATGTCGCGCGACCTTGGCACGATCACGGTTTCAATGGCGTCAGCCGCAGCAATATCACCCGGCATCGGATCGGGGATATGAAACAGGGTCATTTTAAAGCTGCCTTCACCAGTGGAACGACCTTTGTGCCCAACAACTCAATCGCCTTCAATTGTTCATCATGCGGTACAGTTCCAATCGCCATTTGGATGAGAATGCGTTGATTACCAAAGATATTATGCAACTCGATAATGCGCTTGGCCACATGCTCCGGGTCCCCCACAATCAGATTTCCGGTCGGCCCCGCCGATTCCTCAAACTGAGCACGCCCCGCTGGCGGCCAGCCGCGCTCCTTGCCAATGCGGTTCATCACTTCGGTGTGGGCGGCATAATAAATGTCCTTGGCCGCAGCCGTGGTGGATGAAACAAAGCCGTGCATATTCAAACTGAGTTGAGCCTTGGCCGGATCACGCCCCGCCTTTTGGTATGTTTCGCGATAAAGTTGAAAGAACGGCGCAAAGCGTCGTGGATCACCACCAATAATCGCCAGCGCCATCGGCAAATCCAGCGTGGCCGCCCGCACCACTGACTGTGGCGTGCCACCCACGGCAATCCAGATCGGCATCTTCTTCTGTTCAGGCCGTGGATAAATTCCGGCCTTCACCAAAGGTGAACGCAGCTGCCCATTCCATGTGATGGGGTTGGCATCGCGCAGCTTCATCAACAGATCAAGCTTCTCCCCAAACAACGCGTCATAATCATCCAGGTCATAACCAAACAGCGGGTAGGATTCGATGAAACTACCACGCCCCGCCATGATTTCAGCACGACCATTGGAAATACCGTCAACCGTAGCAAATTGCTGAAACA
>JAYVXY010000191.1:0-14004 GCA_043784785.1 Aestuariivirga sp.
TGGCGTGATCTGATTGCCATTTCAGTGCATGAGGATTTAGCCCGTGCCGAAGGCGTGAATGTGCCCTGGGTTGAACTGGTATTTCTGCTCACCATTGCCGTGGTCACGGCCTTTGCCATGAAAATCATCGGACTTCTCCTCATCACGGCTTTGACCATCATTCCCGCCGCTGCCGGAAGACGTATGGCCGCAACACCTGAGGCCATGGCGTTTTGGTCAATTCTTTTTGCTGCTATTGCCACTGTGATTGGACTTTTAATGTCGGCGCTATACGGCACCATCGCGGGTCCATCAATCGTGCTTTGTGCCAGTTTTCTGTTTGTCTTGACCTTGTTAAAACCACAGCGCAATTAGGCAAATCATGACTTATTCAGCCATTGAAACCAGGCGTAAAACCGTTGCCGTAAATATCGACCACATCAAAGTGGGCGGTGGTGCTCCTATTGTTGTCCAATCCATGACCAACACCGATACGGCAGATGCTGAAGGAACCGCGCGCCAATGCGCCGAATTGGCTAAGGCAGGTTCGGAGCTTGTGCGCATCACCGTTGACCGCGAAGAATCCGCCGCCGCCGTTCCCGCCATTCGCAAATTGTTGGACAAGATGGGCTGTAATGTGCCGTTGGTTGGTGATTTTCATTACAACGGCCACATGCTTCTAACGGCTTATCCTGACTGCGCTGAAGTGCTGGCCAAATATCGCATTAACCCCGGCAATGTAGGCTTTAAAGACAAGAAAGACCGCAACTTCTCAACCATGATTGAAGTTGCAATCAAGCACAACAAACCCATTCGCATTGGCGTCAATTGGGGCTCGCTCGATCAGGCCATGCTGGCGCATTTGATGGATGAAAACGCCAAGTCAAAAAATCCCATGTCTGCCCGTTCTGTGATGCATGAAGCCATTGTTCAATCGGGCATCCAATCGGCTTTATTCGCCGAAGAGTTGGGCCTGAACCGCGACAAGATCATCATCTCTGCCAAGTGTTCGGAAGTGCAGGATTTAATCGCGGTTTACCGGATGATGGCCGCCCGCACCGATCACGCGTTGCATCTGGGCCTCACCGAGGCTGGCATGGGATCAAAAGGCATTGTGGCTTCAACGGCGGCCCTCTCAGTTCTGTTGCAGGAAGGCATTGGCGATACAATCCGCATTTCGCTAACCCCCGAACCGGGTGGAGACCGAACCCGCGAAGTGATTGTGGCGCAGGAAATTTTGCAAACCATGGGCCTTCGTGCTTTTGCCCCCATGGTGATTGCGTGCCCTGGCTGTGGCCGCACCACCAGCACCGTGTTTCAAGAATTGGCGCAGGATATTCAATCTTATGTGCGGAGTCGGATGCCGGAATGGCGCGAGTCTTATCCCGGCTTTGAAAACCTCTCGCTTGCTGTGATGGGCTGCATCGTTAATGGGCCGGGTGAATCAAAACATGCCGACATCGGCATTTCACTGCCCGGCACTGGTGAACAACCAACAGCTCCGGTCTATATTGATGGCAAAAAAGTGAAAACTTTGCGCGGCGAAAACATCGCCCGCCAATTCCAAGAAATCGTAGAAAATTATGTTAGCCAGCGCTGGGGATAGGCCGCCGCATTTTCCAATGCGTGTGAGCGAATTTTTAGGCAGTGCTGAAACCTATCTTCATCGCGGTGACATAATATTGTCGCGCAATCAAACGCTGGCTAGCAAGCTCATCCGTTTCACCACCGGCGGATTTTTTAGTCATTCCGCTTTTGTGTTTTTATTGCCACGACGTGAAGAGGGGTTGGATAGCACTTTTGTTTTGGAAAGTGTGTCGTCTGGTGTTGGTGTTGGCAATTTCAAGGTTTGGGTCAGCGGCCCCAAGGCAACCGAGGAAGTGGCCATTCTGAGATTGGAAGGCGAGGGACTTGATCTTGGTTTCTTCAACAAGGTTGGCGGACTGATGCTAGATTATGTAAATGCGTCCTATGATTATGGCCGCGTCATCAACATGGCGCTTTCAATTTTATTCGGCTTGCAATGGCGCTGGTCAAAACTGAGCAAGCGCCGCACATCGATGAAACCATGGGTGCCAAAAACTTTTATTTGCAGTGGCTTTATCCAATATGGTTTGGTTGAAGCCCAACGCCGCCGACAGCTTGATCCTTCATCCGTCGTGTTGAAAGAAGATTTAAGCGCCAATGATCATGATGGCTTGCTCGCCGTATCACCTGAAGACATTGCAACATCAACAAAGCCCACTTGGCTCTATGTCATTCATCGCGGTTGGGTGCATCAAGTTCAATCCTACGCTCAAGCCCGCGAAATTATTTCCGCCGCTCAATCATGAAATGCGCGGCTTGATCTAGGACATCAGCGTTGTCGCCGTACGATTTCAATGCTTCTATTGCCGTTTTCACCATGACCTTTGCATCGGATTTGGCTTCATCCAGTCCTAAGAAATCTGCAAAGGTCGCTTTACCTTTTGCCTTGTCTTTCTGCGTCGCTTTGCCAAGTGTTGCAGCGCTAGCCTCAATATCCAGAACATCATCAGCGATTTGAAAAGCCAATCCGACATTACGTGCATATTCTTGCAGCGGATACTTGGCCACACCAGCTAACATTGCGCCCGATGTGCAAGCGAATTCAAACAAAGCGCCCGTCTTCTTGCGCTGCATATTGGAAATTTTGGAGAGCGTAGAATAACCCTTAACCTCTGCCTCAATATCCAACATCTGCCCGCCCACCATGCCATCGGGGCCAGAGGCACGCGCGAGTTGTAGTATGATGTCAGTTGAAACATTCGCCTTCGCCAAAATCTCAAACGCATAGGTCAAAAGCCCGTCGCCCGCTAAGATCGCGGTGGCCTCATCAAATTTCTTATGCACCGTCGGCTGCCCGCGCCGCAAATCATCATTGTCCATCGCCGGCAGATCATCATGCACGAGCGAATAGCAATGCACACATTCCAAAGCGCAGGCCACATCAAGCGCCAACGCAGGATCAACATCATGCAGCCTGCAAGATTCCAAAACAAAGAAGGGGCGTAGCCGTTTGCCCTGTCCCAAAACGGCATAGCGCATAGCCTCACGCAGACGATTGCCCGAAAGTGCTGGCAACAGCGCATCCAGCCGCGCCTCAACCGCCTTCGCATCCGCCGCCAAAACATCTTCAAACACACGAAAAGGGAGTGCTGCCAATGCCAAAATCCTTATGCTATGACAATTCTGTGTAGTCATAACCCGGTCGAAACTCAACTGAATGCCACTCAATATCAGAGCGCGCTTGAAAGGTCTTTGGAGCAGAAGAGGCCGGTGGCAGCGCTGGCTCGTCGGCATATTGGCCGCCATCTTTTTATGGCCCGTTCTTATGACCCTGGTTTATGGTTTTCTGCCACCACCCGTTTCAAATTTGATGCTCACGCGGCTGGTATCTGGAAACGGCATTCACAAACAATGGATGAGCCTTGATCAAATGGCGCCCAATCTGGCCCGCGCTGTGATCAGCAGTGAAGATGCGCGTTTTTGTAGCCATAACGGTGTGGATTGGATCGAGTTTCAGGATGCTTTTGGCGGAACGTTTGAGGACGGCGAGGCGCCCACCCGGGGTGCCAGCACCTTGTCGATGCAGACTGCCAAGAACTTGTTCCTGTGGGACGGGCGCGGTAGCACCATTCGCAAAGGATTGGAAATCCCACTGGCTTATTGGATGGATTTTGTGTGGACCAAGCATCGCATGCTAGAGGTTTATCTTAACATCGTGGAGTGGGCCCCCGGCGTTTATGGGGCCGAAGCCGCTTCACAGTATCATTTCAAGAAATCCGCATCACAGCTGTCCCGCCGTGAAGCAGCTTTGCTGGCGGCAGTTCTGCCAAACCCGATCAAGCGCAATGCCGGCAAGCCATCACGCGGGGTTAACGAAGTGGCCAGCCGCATTCAATCGCGCATGACCGACATTGACGCCTATCTGACTTGTATCCACTAAAGCCTTAAGCTATAAGCCCGCCAACAGATGTTGGTCTATCGGCCATATTTTACAAAGAATCATTATATTTCAGAGGGTTAAATTATGGCCGTTCCACGCAAAAAAATGTCTCGCAGCCGCATCGGTATGCGCCGCTCGGGCCAAAAAATGCAAACTGTAACCTGGATTGAAGACAAGAAGTCAGGCGAATTGCGCCGCCCGCATCATGTTGATCTCAAGACTGGCATGTATCGTGGTCGTCAAGTCATGGACATTAAGGCTGAAGTTTAAGCCTTTATTTACGAGAGTTTCAGAAGGCCCTGTTTTACGGGGCCTTTTTTATTTTGGCGAAAGCCGAAGCTGCTATCTGGCCAGTAAATTGCAGGTCAGTACATATGTTGGCAGGTCAGTGGCAAAATTTTAGGGTTGAGAGCTTGGGTGCAGATGAAGCCCAAAGTCTCGGTGCTGACTGGCAAAGCCTCAGCGAAAACACGCTTCAACCCGCAGGTTACAATGCGCCAGAACTGATTCTGCCACTGTTGCGCAATCTGGGTGGTGCCAGTTTGGCCACCGTTCGCCACGGGCCAGATCTGCATCTGGCCATGCCGATTTTAAATAAACGCATGTTTTTGAAAAGCTGGGAAACGCCTTTAACCGCCAGCGGTCTGCCACATCTGGCGGAAGGACTGGCCGAAAATGCTCTGCTATCATTCATAAACGCCCAATCCAAACCAATCCTGTTCAAAGCCATTCCAACTGAAGGCAAGTTTTTCGAAACTCTCAAGCGCCAATCCGCAAGGTTTCACATCCTCGAGCAATGGCAGCGCGCAGGCTTGAGGCTAGCGGGCAGCTTTGAAGATTGGTTGCAAAGTAATTTTGATCAAAAACGCCGAAAAGAATTCAAGCGCCTGCGCAATCGCTTGAGCGAGCAGGGCACGCTTTTGTCCGAAACTCTAAAAACCACTGACGATCCAATTTCTTTTGTTGATGATTTTCTGGCTCTCGAAGCCGCGGGTTGGAAAGGCCAAAAGGGCACCGCCATTGCCGCCCAATCCAATTTGTCAAAAGCTTTGCACGAGGCTATCCAAGCACTTCACAAGTCGGGCAAGCTGCGTTTTTGGCGTCTGAGCTTAAACGGCAAGGCCGTTGCTTCACTCTTCGCCATTGTCGAGGGTGATCAAGCTTGGCTGGGCAAGATTGCCTATGATGAATCCTTCGCCAAATATTCGCCAGGCGTTCAAATCATATTGGATTGCACCGAAAGCTTCTTTGCCGAGAAGCAGATAAAGCAAATCGACTCCAGCGCCATTCCTGGCCACCCGATGATCGACCGCATCTGGCGCGACAGAATTGGCATGGCCACAGTGTTTGTCGCTCCAGCAACAGTTTCAAACCTGCGTTTCAATGCAACGGTCAAACTCGAGCAACAGCGGCTTTATTGGCGCAGCCTTGCCCGCGATACATATTATAAAATACGAGGAGTCAAAAGATCATGAGTGTTGTCATCGTCGATCAACAAACCGCACGCGCCAATTTTTTGAAAAGACCGTTTGGTTTGAAGCATACGCTTGCGGGTAATCAACTTTTCACACTCTCGCGTTTGGTCGAACTCGCAAAATCCATGCCGCGCGATGCTATTGAATATAGTTCTGGCAAAGTGGCCATTGGGGCCAAGCCCGAGGATGTGCCCAAGATTGATCGTTCTGCCGAAGATGTGATCAAATCCATCGAAACCGAAAACGCCTGGATGGTGATCAAGCATGTAGAAAATCAACCTGAATATCGCGCAATGCTCGAACAATTCGTAACCGAAGCCAACACTGCAGCAGGCCGCAAGCCGTCAGATTATTCTGATATTGAAGGATTTATCTTCGTGTCGTCGGCCAAAGCCATAACACCGTTCCACAATGACGCCGAGGAAAATATCTTAATCCAGATCAAGGGTGACAAATTCGTGCGCACCTTTGATAATGATGATCGTGCATTGCTGTCAGAAGAAGATATGGAAATTTCGCCCAGCCGCCACCGCAATCGCCACTATGAAGACTGGTTTGAACAACGTGCCACGCTCCATAGTTTGAAACCTGGCGATGCAGTGCACATGCCCTATATGATCCCGCATTGGGTGAGCACGGGCAACACCTATTCCATCTCCATGGCCATGACGTGGAAAACCCCTGAAGTGCTGCGTCTTAACAAGATTAGACTAATGAATGGCACCCTGCGTCGATTCGGCCTGCCGCAGCGCCCGCCCGGTGTTTCACCAGCATTGGATGCCGCGAAAGTTATCGCCCATGATGCGGCCCGCGCTGTCATCGACCCTTTGCGCAAAACAGAAACAGCCCGCCGCATTTTGCGGGGGCTGATCTATGGGAAGAATGCGAATTACTATCTAAATGCACAGCCTAAGAAAAGTGGCTTATAATCAGGCAATGGCTTTTTCTGCTGGCATGTAGACATAGCCCAGATCATCAGCCACAGCCTTGTAAGTCACATGGCCAGCAGCAACGTTTAAACCGTTGCGCAAATGCGCATCATCGGCCAAGGCCTTTTTCCAGCCCTTGTTGGCGATCGCCATCGCGAACGGCAGGGTGACATTGTTGAGCGCAAACGTCGATGTGCGCGCCACACCACCGGGCATATTGGCCACACAATAATGGATGACATTATCAACCACATAGGTTGGGTCAGCATGCGTCGTGGCGTGAGAGGTTTCAGCACAGCCACCTTGATCAATCGCCACATCCACAAACACTGAACCTGGCTTCCAATCCTTCAACATCGCTTTGGTGACAAGCTTTGGTGCAGCAGCGCCCGGAATGAGCACCCCGCCGATCACCAGATCAGCCGCAGCGCATTCATCTTCAATGGCACCTTGTGTCGAATAAAGTGTTTTCACACCAAGACCGAACCGCGCCACCAACTCTTCCATTCGGTCGGTGCTGCGCTCGATAATTGTTACATCAGCGCCCATGCCAAGTGCGATCACCGCAGCATTTGTGCCGACAACACCGCCGCCAAGAATAACAACTTTGGCAGATGCAACACCAGGCACACCACCCAACAACATGCCGCGCCCACCTTGGGCCTTTTCCAAACAATGCGCACCTGACTGAACCGACATGCGGCCAGCAACCTGGCTCATTGGCGCAAGCAGCGGCAAACCACCGCGCGCATTGGTCACGGTTTCATAGGCAATGCAAATCGCACCAGACTTCACCAGATCCTTGGTCTGTTCTGGATCTGGAGCCAAATGCAGATAGGTGTAAAGAATTTGCCCCGCGCGCAGCATGGCGCGCTCATTTGCCTGTGGCTCCTTCACCTTCACAATCATATCGGCCTTGGCGAAAATTTCTGGCGCATCAGCAACCATCTTTGCGCCAGCGGCAACATAATCCGCATCGCTCGATCCAATGCCCAACCCTGCGCCATTCTGCACCAAAACTTGATGTCCGTGGCGCACAGCTTCGCGCACTGATGTGGGTGTGAAGCCCACCCGATATTCGTGGTTCTTGATTTCTTTTGGAACGCCGATCAGCATGTTTGTTTCCTCAATTTTGTTTTACGAAAACTCTCCTACTTCCCGTCATCCCAGCGAAAGCTGGGATCCAGCTTTGTCAAAAACTCACTTGTTGATCTAAGCGGGATGCCAGCCTTCGCTGGCATGACGGAGGTAATAGAGATTAGAAATAGAATACACCTTCTCAGTTGACAAATATTTTCAAAGTGCACTGTAAAAATATCAATCATTGGACAAAAATTCTAAAATATGCCACAATAATAGAATGAAATTGCATGAATTGGATAAGATCGATAAAATCATTCTGGTTGAGTTGCAGCGAAAGGCGATCACACCGATTGCTGATTTGGCAGATAAGGTTGGCCTTTCACCATCATCCTGTCACCGCCGCGTCAAGTTGTTGGAGCGAGCGGGCATCATTACGGGATACTCGGCTACATTGGATGGCAAACAGCTAGGACTCGCCAATGAGTTTTTCGTCGAAGTTTCGCTGTCAGCACAAACCGAAGAAGCATTTGAGAAATTTGAAAAAGCGGTTCAGCGTGTGCCGGAGATTTTGGAATGCCATTTGATGAGTGGACAATTCGATTATCTGCTGCGCGTGGCGGCCAGCGATGCCACTGATTATGAACGCATTCACCGCACCAAACTCGCAAGGCTCCCCGGCATTCAACGCATTCAATCATCATTGGCTTTGCGCGCAGTCAAAAGTTGGGGCGGTTATCCGGTTGTTTGAATTTGAGCAATCCGGTCACGCCAAACCATAAACAAGCCGGCACCCACGACTAAAGCCGCCCCAATCCATGTCCATTGATCTGGAAAATCATGGAACAGAAACACACCATAAAGAACGGCCCAAATCATTGCACTATATTCAAACGGAGCAACAAAGTTGGCCGGTGCCAAACGATAGGCATTCACATAAGCCATCATCGCGAAAGTCGAAAACACACCCATCGCGATCATCACCATGGCATCATTCAAATTCGGCCATTGGGCTTGGCGGGTTAGAAATGCCATCGCCTTGCTGCTTTCGGTGGTGAGGCCAAACACAAAAACGCAAAGCCCCAACACAACGGACACGCTGAGATAAATGATGTTCTGCCAATTGGCGATGACCAGCGTATCAACTTTCTGGGAAAGTGAACGTCCCATCATTTGTCCCAGCGCATAGGCGAAGGCCGAATAGAGTGCCAAGAGGGATGCTGGCTGAAAACTCGCACTGTTTGGTCGAACCATAACCCAAATGCCAACAAAGCCGAAGGCGATGGTCAACCAGCGATACAGCGGAACCTTTTCTTTCAAGAGCCAACCCGAAAAAGCGGCAACAAAAAGCGGCATGGTGAAGTAGATTGAAACCGAATTGGCCATGGGCATGGAAGCCAACGCCAGAACATAAGCAAAATAGGCCGAACACAACACCAGGCCGCGCAAAATGACCGGCCGCCAATGCGGTGTTGCCAGTTGCCCAACGCCATTTCGGAACGCAAGCCAACCGATCAAAAGTGGAAACGCAACAATGCAGCGCATGATCACGGTTTCATAAACCGGATAGACCCCAGACATGGATTTCACGATGGCATCCTGGGTAGAAGCCAGTGCCACTGCGCCAAACGCCAGTCCTGTGGCGTAGAGCTTATTGTCATTCAGCCCAATCATGATAGCACTTTGATCGTTTCCGCCAAAAGCTTCACACCGGCTTCAATTTTCTTCTCATCAATTGATGAAAACGCCAACCGAAAAAAATTCCGTGGCTGTTGCGTTGCGCCAAAATTTACTCGGCCTGGTTCAATCAAAATGCTTTTTGCCGCTGCGGCTTTTGTCAAAACTTCGCTATCGAGTTTAGGCGACCCCTTCACCCAAAAGCTGGTGCCGCCAAAAGAGGGAATGCGCGATGAACTTGGAAAATGTGTTTCCAGTGCCTTGCCCATAATCTCCCAGCGCGTGCGATAAGCTTTATGCAACCGCCGGATCAAAGTGTCGTGATGCCCAAGCGACAGAAACAGCGCCACTGTACGCTGGTTATTGTTCGGCGCATGTCGCACCATGAGACGGCGCAGGGCGCGCGCCTCAGCAATTAACGCTTTCGGCCCCACCATGAAGCCAATACGAAGGCCCGGAAACAGGGTTTTGGAAAGCGATCCCACATAAATCACGCGGCCCCCATCATCGAGCGATTTCAATGCCGGGCAGGGCTCATTCACATAGTTGGTTTCAAATTCATAATCATCTTCAATGATGACAAAATTCTTCTCTGAAGCCTTTTTCAAAAGCGCCATCCGGCGTTCAAGTGGCATCGTAACCGTTGTTGGAAACTGATGGCTCGGTGTGGTAAACACCACATCGACATCATCCAACTGCGGGCCGACAATTAATCCCTTTTCATCAAGCGGCACCAGCTTCACATGATCCGTGGCCAGACGAAACATGTTGCGCATGTCAGGATAGCCTGGCTCTTCCATTGCCACCGTCGTGTTGCGATCGACCAACAAACTGGTGAGAAGAAACAATGAATTCTGTGCCCCCAAGGTAATGAGGATCTCATCATCTGTCGCCATAATGCCACGGCGGGGCAAAATGCGGCGGCGGATTTGTTCGACCAGCAACGGGTCATCGGCTGCCCATGTATCATTCGTCCAAGCACCAAACCATTTTTTACCCAGCGCCTGGCGCGTGCAATCGCGCCATTCGGCCAGTGGAAAAAGCGTGTGATCCACTTGGCCATAGATGAAGGGATAGGTATAGTCTTGCCAGTCTGAAGGCTTCACCGCGTTTTCAAGCGCAGCAGGGCGCTGCTTTACGCGCAACTTCCAATCAAGTTCAGTGGGCACCACCCCTGACCTCTTCGCATCCCGCGGCTTGGCCATGGTATTGTCAATTGCTTTGTCAGAAACAAAATAACCAGAGCGCTCTTTGGCTAAAAGGTAGCCATCATCCAGCAGGCCTTGATAGGCCAGCACCACCGTGTTGCGCGAAACCCCAAGCGACTTCGCCATTTTGCGGGTGGATGGGATGGGCTCGGACTTATCAAGCTTGCGATCAAGAATCGCCGAAACCAAAGCTTCTCTAATTTGTGTTTGCAGCGAAGCATATTCGCCACGCTTGATGTGAATGAGCCAATCGCGCAATTAATGAGTCCAATTCTTAAGTCTGGTACCATGGTAGGGCCAATTTGGGCAAAAGCCAAGACCATAGAGCTATGCGCTGGCTGGCCCACCGAATGCAAAATTGTTGGGCCATGGTCTATTTGAACAGCTTTGACTAACGTCGCAACATGGTCACTTCGCGAGTCTTTCCCCAACCAAAAATCAACACGTCACCCAAAAATTGGGACGAGGTGAAAACCACCACTTGCTACATGTGCGCCTGCCGTTGCGGCATCAAAGTGCATCTCAAGGATGGCAAGGTAACTTATATTGATGGCAACCGCGATCACCCCGTGAACAAGGGTGTCATCTGCGGTAAGGGTGCGGCAGGCATAAAGCAACATTATTCGCCAGCACGACTATCAAAGCCGCTGATCCGCGTAGGCGAGCGTGGTTCTGGTGAGTTCCGCGAGATTGAATGGGAAGAGGCGCTGCGCACGGCAACGCTATGGCTTTCAGAAACGCGCAACACCAACCCCGCCAAACTGGCTTTCTTCACCGGGCGCGATCAAAGCCAGGGCCTCACCGGATGGTGGGCCTCGCAATTTGGCACGCCCAATTATGCAGCCCATGGCGGTTTTTGTTCAGTGAACATGGCGGCAGCGGGCCTTTATACTTACGGCGGTTCCTTCTGGGAGTTTGGCGAGCCGGATTGGAAACACACCAAATATTTCTTGCTGTTTGGCGTGGCTGAAGATCATGCCTCGAACCCCATCAAAACCGGCCTGGGTAAACTAAAGGCGCGCGGCACCAAGTTTGTTTCGATCAATCCGGTGAAGACAGGCTATTCCGCCATTGCTGATGAATGGATTGGCATAAGGCCGGGCACAGATGGACTATTTGTCTCGGCTCTCATTCACGAACTGCTCCATGCCCAAAAAATTGATGGTGATTATCTGTCGCGTTACACCAACGCCTCTTGGCTGGTGATCGAAAACAGCGGCGGCGCTGATGATGGTTTGATCGCGCGCAACGCGGCGGGTAATCCGCTGGTTTGGGATCATCACATTAATCGCGCTGTGGTGGCCAACACCTCTGATGCCACGCCAAAATTGATGGGCCGCTTCACACTTGATGATGGCCGCAAAGTGGTTACATCCTTCACGCTGATTGCCGAACGCTTCACCGCAGATGAATATGCGCCAGACAATGTGGCCGAGCGCTGTGGTGTTCCGGCAGAAACCATACGCCGCATCGCGTCTGAATTGGCTCACACCGCATTCGAAGACACTGTTGAACTCGATATTCCGTGGACGGATTATCAAGGCCGCCACCATGCCAAAACCATTGGCCGCCCCGTGGCCATGCACGCCATGCGCGGAATATCCGCTCACGCCAACGGTTTCCACACGTGTCGTACCATTCATATTTTGCAAATCATGCTCGGCACCATTGATGTGCCGGGTGGCTCGCGTTACAAGCCGCCATTTCCAAAAGCCATTCCACCTAATGTAAAGCCTGCGGGAAAGCCCGGTCAGGTAAAACCGAATACACCATTGCCCGGCCCACCACTTGGCTTCATCACCAGTCCTGAGGATTTGCTGGTTGATGAGAACGGTACGCCGCAACGCATCGACAAAGCCTATTCATGGGATGCGCCATTATCAGCCCACGGCATGATGCACATGGTCATCAACAATGCGGCCAAGGGCGATCCCTACAATATCGACGTGCTGTTTATGTATATGGCGAATATGAGTTGGAACTCGGCCATGAATGTACCTGATACAATCAGTGCACTGACGAATAAGCGCGCTGACGGCGAATATGTCATCCCGCGCATCATCTATTCTGATGCCTATGCTTCGGAGATGGTTCATTATGCCGATCTGATTTTGCCAGACACGACTTATCTTGAGCGTTGGGATTGCATCTCGATGCTTGATCGTCCGATCTCGGAATCTGATGGCCCGGCCGATTCCATCCGCCAGCCTGTGGTGGAACCTGACCGTGATGTGCGCCCCTTCCAAACCGTGTTGCTTGATTTGGGCGCACGCCTTGGATTGCCCGGCATGACCAATGCTGATGGCAAACCGCGTTATCCCGGCGGTTATCCTGATTATATCGTGAACCATGAACGCGCTCCGGGCCTTGGCCCCCTCGCTGGCTTCCGTGGCAAAGATGGCAAGTCTGCGGGCCGGGGTGCGGTCAACCCCAACCAGTTGCAAGCCTATATCGATAATGGCTGCCACTGGTACCAAGAGTTGCCCGACAACATGAAATATTATCGCCATGTCAATTGGGACTACTTGGATTGGGCCACTTTCTTCGGTTTCTTACCAAGGCCAGAGCCAATCATTCATCATGTCTATTCGGAAACGCTGCAAAAGTTTCGCCTCTCGGCCCGCGGCCACGGCAAAGTGCAGCCACCAGAGCAACACAAAATGCGCATCGAAACCTATTTCGATCCTATTCCTTTCTGGTATGCGCCATTCGAAGGCACGATGGTGGATGAAGCGGAATTTCCAATGCACGCCATCACCCAGCGGCCCATGGCCATGTACCATTCCTGGGGCTCACAGAATTCCTGGCTCCGTCAAATTCTGGGCCGTAACTGGCTTTACATTCATAAAAACCGCGCCGACAAACTGGGCATCAAAGAAGGCGATTGGGTGGATGTGATTTCGCATCATGGCAAAATCAAAGGCCAAGCCAAACTGCTCGATGGCCAGAATGAAGATACTGTGTGGACATGGAATGCCATCGGCAAACGCTCTGGAGCATGGGGCCTTTTACCAGATTCACCTGAAGCCAAAAAAGGATTCCTGCTCAATCACTTAATCAGTGATCTTCTTCCGGAACGTGAAGGCGGCTACCGCTATTCCAACAGCGATCCGATCACAGGTCAGGCCGCGTGGTATGATCTGCGCGTGAGGATTGAAAAAAGCACGGATCAGAAAAACCAATCTTCGCCGCAGCTTGCAAGACTAAAACCGCTCAAAAAGGCCAAAGCCTCATGACCTCGCTGCCAACCCCATCCGCCAAAAAGCTCGGCCTCGTGATTGACCTCGACACTTGTGTGGGTTGTCAAGCCTGCGCCACGTCTTGCAAAGAGTGGAACGCACAAGGCGATAGTGGCCCGCTGACTGACACGGATCCGCAAGGTGCCAATGTCTCCGGCCCATGGTTCAACCGCATTCACGGTTATGAAGTGAAAGAGCAGGGCAGGGATGACAGCCGCATCGTCAACTTTCCGCGTTCATGCCTGCATTGTGAGGAACCAGCCTGCGTCACCGTCTGCCCCACCGGCGCATCTTACAAGCGCGCCGAAGATGGCATTGTGCTGGTCAACCCTGAAACCTGCATCGGCTGCAAGCTCTGCTCATGGGCCTGCCCCTATGGTGCGCGCGAATATGATTACACGCAGGGTGTCATGAAAAAATGCACGCTTTGTGTCGACCGCATTTATAACA
>JAYVXY010000192.1:0-4484 GCA_043784785.1 Aestuariivirga sp.
TAAATGGCTGGGGCGGGAGGGATCGAACCTCCGAATGCCGGAATCAAAATCCGGTGCCTTACCGCTTGGCGACGCCCCAACAGCGCGCTGGTCTATAGCTGCTTCGTTTGGGCAGAGCAATCACTAGCTTGCATGGATTTTATTTGTTTATAAAATGGTGAAAACGGCACAAAATCGGCGCGCAGTGCCGTCTGGGTTACGCCATCTTCAGGAGCAGGCGGTCGGAGCCTCGAGTTTTTTTGCTCCGGCCACCCACCTTCCCAGTCTATCGCATTACTGCGATCTGCTTTGTTTCACGACAATCGGGATCATCAAATCGCCCCAGAAGCCACCTTCAACATGATGACGAGCACCGCGTTGCAGCTCAACCGAGATGCCGGTTTCAACAGCACTGATCACGGCATTGTTCAATCGGTGCAGCTCATTGGCCAAACGGTTGATGGCTAGTTTTTGGGCCTCGCTCATTTCTGAGCTTTGAGCTTCGGCCCGGTCTCTGACATGGGTCTTTAACATTCTAGATCCTCCCTTATGCAGCTTTAAACTGCGCAGTTTCTGTTGATTCATGCATGGCGTTAGTCGAGGCTTGGCCTCCGCTGATGGCTGTGGCCACCGCATCAAAATAGCCCGTGCCCACTTCGCGTTGATGACGCGTTGCCGTGTAGCCATTGGCCTCGGCTGCAAATTCAGCCTCTTGCAGTTTTGAATAAGCACTCATCTGGGTTGCTTGATAGCCCTTGGCCAATTCAAACATGCCAAAGTTCAATTGGTGGAAGCCTGCCAGCGTGATGAACTGGAATTTATAGCCCATGGCCCCAAGCTCGCGCTGGAACTTTGCAATGGTGGCATCATCCAGTTTCTTTTTCCAATTGAAGCTGGGTGAGCAATTATAAGCCAGCATCTTATTGGGGTGGACTTTGTGCACAGCGTCAGCAAATTTCTTGGCTTGCGTCAGATCAGGTGTCGACGTTTCACACCAGATCAAATCCGCATAAGGCGCATAAGCAATGGCGCGCGCAATACAAGGTTCAATGCCATTTTGCACATGATAAAAGCCTTCGGACGTGCGTGGCTGGTCGAGCACAAATGGCTTATCCCGCTCATCAACATCCGAAGTAAGTAGTTTTGCGGCTTCCGCATCAGTACGGGCAACAATCAAAGTCGGAACACCCATCACATCCGCCGCAAGTCGCGCGGCAATAAGGTTGCGAATATGCGCCGAAGTGGGGATCAAAACCTTGCCACCTAAGTGGCCACACTTCTTTTCCGAAGCCAGTTGATCTTCAAAATGTACTGCCGCAACGCCAGCCTCAATATAGGCCTTCATGATTTCAAAGGCATTGAGCGGGCCGCCAAAGCCAGCCTCAGCATCCGCCACAATTGGCGCAAACCAATTCTCAACCGACATTTTGCCTTCAGCATGTTCAATCTGGTCGGCGCGTTGCAAAGTCTTGTTGATCTTCTTTGCCAACTCAGGCCCGGAATTGGCCGGATACAAGGATTGATCAGGATACATGCCGCCGGCAACATTGGCATCTGCCGCTACTTGCCAGCCTGAAAGATAAATCGCCTTCAATCCGGCGCGCACCATTTGCATGGCCTGATTGCCCGAAAGTGCACCAAGGGCATTGATGAATGGCTCTTCGCGCAGCAATTTCCATAAGCGGTTGGCACCGTTTTCTGCGAGCGTATATTCAAGTTGAACCGAGCCGCGCAAGCGCTTCACATCAGCGACCGAATAGTTGCGCGCAATACCGGTAAAGCGGCCCTTGGGCGAGGTGGGGATGAGGGCTTCAAAATTAGACATTCTATACTCCTGGTGTTGATGTAACTTAATTGACATCACTGACCGAAAAAAGCGAGTATAAGTTGGACTAAAGTGTGATAATGTGTATATATTTGTAAATATTCTACATAATTTTTGTAAAGCTTGTAAATAATGAGTGGAACCAAAATCTTTGCTGGTGCGCGCCTGCGCCGCATGCGCAACAAGCTGAATTTGAATCAAGCGGCATTGGCCGTGAGCCTTGGGATTTCGCCAAGCTATCTCAATTTGATCGAGCGCGACCAGCGCCCCATCACCGCGCAATTGTTGCTGAAGCTGCACACACTGCATGGTGCGGACATTGCCGAACTGAGCGGCACTGATGAATACAGCGATGTTCTGGCAAATCTCAAAGAGGTGATGGCAGACCCGCTTTTGAGCGGCGAAATTCCGGTGGCCACCGAACTCACCCAGGCCCAAGACGTGGCCCCCAATCTGGTGGGTGCCACCATCAAGCTCTATGGCGCTTATCTCGAAGTGTTGAAACGCTTGGCCGACATAGCACAACACATCGAGGCCGGCGGCACAGCCCCAACCCAGATTGTTTTTGAAAACGTCCAAAATTGGCTGCAAGAAAACCCACTGCATGAAGCATTGGAGAATCTGGCGGAAGAAATCTGGTTCGACCTCAGCCCCAAAGATGACATGTTTGCGGGCATCAAAGCACGGTTGCGTGCAAACAGCGGCATTGATGTGCGCATCATTCCTATCGAAATCATGAAAGCTGATCGCGCCCGTTATGATCGTCATTCGCAGCGCCTATTCATATCAGAGCGTTTGAATGCCCAAGAGCGCTTGGTAGAAGCTTCAATACTTTTGGCAAAGCTAGAAGGAAAAACCATAATTGCCGACATTATCAAAACCACTCCTTTCTCAGCACATGCCGAAAGTATAAGAATTCTCAATATAGGATTAATTTCTAATTTGTCAATGGCTATTTTGTGCCCGGCTGCAAAATTTTTGTCCGCCGCCCAAGATTTGAAGTGGAATGTAGATGCTTTGGGCAATCGCTTCAGCGCCAGCCCAGCCACAATAATGAAGCGTCTGGCCACATTGTCGCTGCACGATAACAGCGAGCAAGCCATAGGTTTTTTAAGCATTGATGCGTCAGGAGCCATTTTAGATCGGGTGGGTAAATTGGGCTTTCATCTGCCCCGCAGTGGCGCTTTATGTGGGCACTTGCCACATTTTACCAATGAACCCGTGGTGAAACTCGAAACCGCTGAAGGCAAAACCATTGTGATGGTGGCCAGACGCGAAGGCCATGTCACTAGCGCTCTGTGCCTCGCTCCAGAACACATCGAGAAGACAGATTATATACTACATGCCACACGACCCTTGGGCTCCACCTGCCGCCTCTGCGAAATCAAGGGCTGCACCCTGCGCCGTGAACCCCAAGCAACAAGGCCCGCAGCACTGAACGAATTCGTGCGCGGGCCAAGTGACTTTGAAGCGGTGTGAGTTAGGCTTTGCGACCAAACAGATTAGCGATTGCCGGAACACCAACACCTGCAAGAACAGCCTTGATTAGATCACCAACAATGAACGGATAAAGGCCCCACGATAGAGCTGACGATGTGGCGGTTGTGATATCTATGTTCATCGTTTTGGAGGCCCAGATAGCCAGCCAGATGATACCAGGCACATAAAGCAATGCGCCACCAATTAATGCTGCAAAAGCCGTTTTCACCAACGAATTGGCCCAGCCTGATTCAACCAACCTGCCAACCAACCAAGCCGCGAGTATGAAGCCGACAACATAGCCCATCGAGCTTGAAGGCAGAAGATAATCAAGCCTGCTATCAAACAAGCCAGATTTGCCACCAGCAAAAAATGGCAGGCCAACGGCACCTTCTATTGCGTAAAGCAAAAGTGCTGCAGCACCCAAGCGCGAACCATAAGCAGCGCCAACGCCCAACACAGCCAGTGTTTGCAATGTCATGGGCACGGGATACATTGGCACGGTAATTTGCGCGGCACCCGCCACAATCAGGCTGCCCACAACGGCCAGCACAATATTGCGCGCCAAACTTGAAGATTGTGTTTGTGGCCAAAGCCTGTTCGCTAAAGTTATATTCATGTTCCCATATCCCCTGTTGTTGTAAATCCTGATTAGTGCAGCAAATATATCGTTGCAACAGTGTTTAGCGGAAACTGGATAACATGGAACAGGCGATTTTGTTGATTTCCCCCGCCGGATCAGCAAGTGCATCGACCACCGTGAAATGGTTGGTGCTGGGCAAACTGATCACTTTTGGCCGCAACCCACCCCAAGCTTTGGCCAAATCTGCCGACTGACGATGAAACTCTGAAGGCTCATCACCACCCACCACAAACACAAGCGGCGCGTGTGATTTTACTTCGCTTGCCATCAGATTCAGCGATAGCGCGGTTTTGGCGGTGATGCGAATATCGTCATTCATGCTGGTGTGCATGAGCGGGGCAACGTCAAAAACCCCCGAGATCGGGATGACACCGGAAAATGGGTTTTGCGCCAAACCAAATTGTGTCCAATCAACGGTCAAATGAAAAGCCACCAAATGACCGCCCGCGCTATGGCCTGTGACCACAATATTTTCACGCTCAGCAGCATTCAGCACATGTTTGTAAATATGGACAAATGCGCGCGTGATACTGCCTCGGATATCCTGCAATGAAACCT
>JAYVXY010000193.1:0-13946 GCA_043784785.1 Aestuariivirga sp.
ATTCGAAAATGTCATCTGCCGCATTGGATCAATCCTCTGACACAGATGAATCACATCAATGCAAATTCAGCAAGACATTAAATCAGAGGTTCCCTAGATTATTTGCAGCTCTATGAAGTTTATGGCCATCTCGCGGAGAAATTTGAAGCGGGGTCGCTTTCTTGGCCAATGATTTTTTTACCAACTAATCGAGCGTCTAATGGACTTAACACAAGTGTACACCTGCACAATTTCAATGAGCACGACTATAAGCGCCAGAATGATGCCGTTCATTCAAGGACTAATTTGAATATTTCAAATCTGGCAGTGGGGCGTCTTGCGAAGAGGTATAGGGAATACCAAGAACAATCTAACGTAAATGCCTCCGACAGGTTTTATGCAGACGATAATGTTAAGTCGCTAAAGGCTGCTCTACAAGAATTGGGGTATGACTGGAAACTTGTTTGCCGAAATCCCCTCACCAATCAGTATGATATTCAATTGACGAAGCAGGGGACAAGTTTTCTTGCAAGTGAAGCGTCATCAGGTGAGCGGGAAATTCTCACGTATCTGCTGGCGATCTATGCGTTGAATATCAGGGATTCGCTTCTGGTTGTTGACGAACCCGAATTACATTTACATCCCTCTTGGCAAACCAAACTGTTTCACATTTTTGAAAAGCTCGCCGCTAAAACCGGCAACCAATTTGTCTTAGCAACTCATTCGCCAACTTTCATTTCACCAGAGTCTATTCAATATGTTTCCAGAATTTTTAGTCTGAACCAACGAAGTCAGATACGACCATTGGATGCTAAAGCTTTGCCTGATCTTAAGTTCCTCCTTAGTATTGTAAACAGCCAAAATAACGAGAAGATTTTCTTCGCCGATAAAGTGGTTTTGGTCGAAGGTATCTTGGATCGAGTTTTTTTTGAGGCCGCATTTAGCAGGTTGCAAAATAATTCCACGTTGGCAAATACCATTGAGATCATTGATGTTGGGGGCAAAGGGTTCTTCGATCACTACGTCAAAGTGCTCGATTCTGCCGGGGTTAAGTTCGCTATAATTGCAGACTTGGGTTATCTAATTGATAAATACCCGGAGCAAACCAAAGGACTTTTCTTCGCAGACGAAAAAGCACTGCGCAATGCTCTAAAAAAGTCTGGTAGCAACGACGCGAAAACATTTGTGGCCAGCGTTGAACATGCGTTGACCGCTGGGAGTTGGAAAGACGCTCAAGCTGTATGGGACTATATCAAGGGGCGACACCGCAAAATTAGGGATGGTCTGGGTGAAGTCGAACTAAAGTGTATTGATGGACTTGTTGCTAAGTGTCGAAATGAAAATATCCACATACTAAAGGAGGGTGATTTGGAATCATATTTGCCTCCCGAACATGGATCCAAAGACTTGGGTAAACTTGTGAACTTCGTTAGCGATTTGGATTTTTGGTCGAAGTTACCCGATGGCGCAGGTGGGAAAATTGACTCGATCATGCAGGCGATTGTGAATTTGTGAGATCAGCTATTAATTGGCGAATTGCGCCGACGCCGCATGAAATGCCCAAACCGGGTTTTTGTTGTCTATCGCTTACTGTTGGCTTCAGATACTTTTCTGCCGAGTAATGCGAGATTCCCGACTGCACGGTGTTTAGGTGTGTTGCTAAAAAGTCACAATACTAGAGTTAAATCCTATCCCTCTTGCGAATTCCTATAATATCTCTATATTCCTCCTCAGTCGGACCCAAACAAAGGAGGGGACATTGTCGACAGCGTCTCTTCAGTGCCGGGTTCTTCTGCAGCGCCTGCAGGGGTTAAGGTTTAACGCGCCTTTCCCTTCCGGGGGCTTTTTGGCAGGCCCTCGGGCACACGCATGCCCGATAGGGGCATGCGCGATTTAATGACTCGCGCTTTCGCTTTCGCGAAAGCTGTGGCCTGAGCGCCTTCAATGGCTTACAACTTCAGCGGTCAACAGACAGGCCTTCATAAGAAATATCCTGTGGAGTTTGACGGTGGGCCCCATTGCGCGGGCAGCCCCGAACAGAAGCATATATGAAGTGGACACCGTGCGAAGCGCGAGTGCGCCAAAGTTGCAGACTTTGGCGAAGCAACTCGCGCCTTTTTAAAATGGCTCGATGCGGAGCATCGAGCGCGAGCTCTGGAAGAACTGCCAAGAAGACAAAAAGACGTTGCGTTCCAAGGCCGTGCCTAAGCCGTTTTATTCCAAAACGCCTTGGGCCGGCTTTGCGCGCGGTGATGCGCCGCGTGCAGCAGCCTTGCCCGTGTGCGCTGATGCGCGCTGTCGCCGTGCCAAATTATGTCATGCTGCCCATGCGGGGCTATTTTGCCAGCGCACGCATTTTTCACCCGCGGAGAAGAAAAAGTTCGATGCGCCCGCCCAGCGCGCCTTTGACGATAAGTTTCCGGCGCACCCAAAAAACGCGCCGCTGGATTTGCGCGAAGAGCGGGTGATGGCCATTCTGGCGCAGCGCAAGCTCGAAGCCCAAGAGATGCAAGCACGCTGGAAGGCTGGCGAGTTCGATGGGCTTTATGGCAAGTATAAAGCAGCAGGTGTGCTGCTGAAACCGCCACCAAAAATCTATGTGGAGAAGCCCTAGACAACCCCGCCAAACGCACCTATACCCCGCACCAATTGGCCTCGCAGCTTGCGGGGCCATACGTCCAAATAGGGCGGGCGATTAGCTCAGTTGGTAGAGCAGATGACTCTTAATCATCGGGTCGCAGGTTCGAATCCTGCATCGCCCACCACTCCCCCCAAAGCATAACTTTAAATTTATCAGGCCACGGCCTAGATTAAGGTTTAAGGCTTGCGGAGGAGCAACAATTTGAAATCACCTTATGAAATTCTGGGCGTGGCCAAAACCGCCAGCGCTGATGCGATCCGCAAAGCCTATCGGGGCCTAGCCAAAAAAATGCATCCGGATTTAAACCCCGGCGACAAAAAGGCCGAGGAGCGGTTCAAGGAAATCGCTGGCGCTTATGATTTGCTGTCGGATAACACCAAGCGCGCCAAGTTTGACGCAGGCGAAATTGATGCCACAGGCGCTGAAACCCAAGAAGCCCGCCAGCGCCAATATTACCGCGACCATGCCCAAGCTCAGGCGCCACAAGGCAACCCTTACGCCAATCAATCAGGCTACGCCGATTTTGCCGGTGAGGATGATCTGTTCGCGCAAATCTTCCGCCGCCAGGCCGAGCAGTCGCGCAATGCCAGAGGAGCAGATTTGCAATACCGTCTCACCGTGGAATTTCTCGAGGCCGTCACCGGTGCATCCAAGCGCATCACCATGCCCGGCGGTGGCACATTGGAAGTCAATATTCCCGCCGGCATTCAGGAAGGCCAAACCCTGCGCCTCAAAGGCAAGGGCCAACCCTCGGCAGGCACAGGCGGCGCTGGCGATGCGCTGGTCGAAATCTCGATTGCGCCCCATAAATTCTTCACCCGTGTTGGTGACGATATTTTTCTGGAACTCCCGGTCACCATCAAGGAAGCAAGCCTGGGTGCGGCCGTAAAAGTGCCAACCCCCACGGGCAGCGTCATGCTTAACATCCCGAAAAATTCCAACACCGGCGCCACATTGCGCTTGAAGGGCAAGGGTGTGGCCCGCAAGGGTGTGGCAGGCGACGCCTTCATCAAGCTGAAAGTCATGTTGCCGGCAAAGCCTGATATAGCACTCGAAGAATTTTTGTCGAAATGGCAGCCTGACCCCACCTATGATCCACGCCGGGAGATGCAATCATGATCATCGCCAAAACCGAATTCCTGCTGCGCACCAATCTCGATCCCAAAACCCTGGAAGTGTGGGTGTCCGAGGAATGGCTGGTTCCGCATGACGAGCAGGGCGATCTTGCTTTCACCGAAGCCGATTTGGCCCGCGTACAACTGATCAATGACCTCAAACACCAAATGGGCGTGAATGATGAAGGTATAGGCGTCGTGCTGCATCTTCTCGACCAGTTGCACGGTGTGCGCCACGCCATGGCGGCTTTGCTTGAGCAGGTTCGTGATAAACGCGACAATTGATTAGGATCAAAGACCCTGAACGCCCACTCTGCGATACTGAAATCCAATAAAGGACAAAACATGAGCAAACATTTTCACGCTGTTATCTGGATCGATCATAAGGAAGCCAAAGTTTTTCATTTCAGCAGGGATGATGTTGACAAACTGGTGCTGCACCCTGATCACCCGACACGCCATATCCATCACAAGGCAAACACCATCGGCAGCGGCCACGCCTCCACCTCGCATGAATACTTGCACGCCGTTGCCCAGTCGGTGGTTGATGCCGGTGCCATTCTGATCACCGGCCCTGCCAACGCAAAAACCGAGTTGATGAAACATCTGCAAGAGCATGATCCAAAAATCGCCAAGGTTGTTGCTGGCGTTGAAACGGTTGATCATCCAAGTGATGGCCAGCTCGTTGCACTGGCCCGCAAATATTTTGAGTCGGCTGATCTGGACACCCCCCAAATCCAGCATTAGGCTCCGTCAAAACAACACGAGAAAAACCATGTCCAGCAGCAACAACCCCCATTGGGTTTATAACCAAACCATCAAGATGTTTGCCGCTGACGCATCTCCACCCTTCGAGGCAGACAGCGAGTTGCAGCGCCATTGGGGCAAGGTCTGGGGCATTGATAATGATGTGGGCACCATCCGCTCCATCCTGGTTCATCGTCCGTCCAAGGAAATGAACATCGTTGATTCCAAAAAGCGCATCGCTGAAATTGGCTCGTTCGGCGATCTTGAAAAAGGCTGGTATTTCCAAAGCGACACGCCGCCTGACATTCCGCTCATGCAAACCCAGCATGATGCCATGGTCAAAGCCTTGAAAGACGCTGGTGTTGAAGTGCACCATGTTGAAGGTGTCGATGACACAAGGTTGAAATCTTGCTACACGCGCGATCCGCTGATCATGGTCAAGGGCGGCGCAATTGTCTGCCGCATGGGTGCCCGCATTCGCCGCGGCGAAGAATTGGCCATCACCCGCACTCTGGCCGAGATTGGCATCCCCATCCTGAGAACGGTTTCCGGCACCGGCATCATGGAAGGCGGCAGCTTCGCCTGGATCAATAACAAGACGGCAGCCATCGGTGTCGGCGTGCGCGTCAACCGCGAAGGGGCGGAGCAGGTGGGCGAAGTTCTGAAACGCCAAGGCGTTGAACTGCTCATCGTAGAGCTGACAGGTTATGACATCCACATCGATTGCTCATTCCTGATGATCGATAAAAATTTGGCCTTGGTGAACCCATTCGGGTTGCCCTATTCCTTCATGGAAGATCTGAAATCCCGTGGCGTGCGCCTCATTGAAATCAGCCCCGCCGATGATTCATGGATCAACAACTCACTGGCCATCGCCCCGGGAAAATTGCTGATGCCCGAAGGTGCCACCAACCGCACCTTGGATAATTTGGCCAAGCACGGTGTGTCGTGGGTCACAGTTCCCTTTGCAGCGATGCACAAGAATGGCGGCGGCATTCATTGTTCAACAACGCCTTTACGCCGCGATCCGGTTTAAGGAACGAAGCGCACAGCCCCTTTGGCCGCAGACGTAGCAAAAGCCGCATAGGCCCGCAGTGCCGTGGTCACTTTGCGTGGGCGCGATTTCATCGGTGTCCAAGCATTCTTGCCGCGCGCAATTTGGGCCGCACGACGCGTTTCGAGTTCAGCAGTTGAAACCGCCAGATTGATGGTACGGTTGGGGATATCGATCTCAATCTTGTCGCCACTGTTAACGAGCGCAATCAAGCCGCCTTCCTCCGCCTCGGGTGAAACATGGCCGATTGATAAGCCAGACGTGCCACCAGAGAATCGGCCATCCGTAATCAGTGCACAGGTTTTGCCAAGGCCTTTGGATTTAATATAGCTTGTGGGATAAAGCATCTCCTGCATGCCGGGTCCGCCACGCGGGCCTTCATAGCGAATGACCACAACATCGCCCGCCTTCACATCACCATTCAAGATGCCGGCCACAGCCGTATCCTGAGATTCAAAAACCACTGCAGGGCCGGTGAACTTCAAAATGGATTCGTCAACGCCAGCGGTCTTCACAATGCACCCATCAAGCGCCAGATTGCCTTTGAGCACTGCCAAACCACCATCCTTTGAGAAGGCATGTTCAGCCGAACGGATCGCACCCGTCTCGCGGTTCAAATCCAAATCATCCCAGCGCCGCGATTGGCTGAACGCAGTTTGCGACGGCACACCACCTGGAGCAGCCATAAAGAATTGGCGCACGGTTTCAGAGTTCGTGCGGCTCACATCCCACTGGTTAATGGCATGGCCCAGCGTTGCGGCATGAACCGTGGGCACATCCGTGTGCAGCAAGCCCGCTTTTTCAAGCTCACCAAGGATCGACATAATGCCACCAGCCCGGTGCACATCTTCCATATGCACATCAGACTTCGCAGGGGCCACTTTGCAAATGCAAGGCACGCGACGCGAAAGCCTGTCAATATCATCCATGGTGAAATCAATGCCGCCTTCATGGGCAGCAGCCAGAATATGCAGCACCGTGTTGGTGGAGCCACCCATGGCGATATCCAGCGTCATGGCGTTTTCAAACGCCTTGAAGCTAGCCACATTGCGCGGCAACACGCTTGCATCATTCTGTTCATAATAGCGCTTGGCAATATCAACGATCAGATGCCCAGCCTCAAGGAACAAGCGCTTGCGATCCGAATGTGTAGCCAAGGTGGAACCATTGCCCGGCAGCGAAAGGCCGAGCGCTTCGGTCAAGCAGTTCATTGAATTGGCCGTGAACATGCCAGAGCAGGAACCGCAGGTCGGGCAGGCGGAACGCTCAATCGTATCAACTTCCGCATCAGAATATTTATCATCTGCAGCAGCCACCATGGCATCCACCAAATCCAACGCTTTGGTTTTGCCGGAAGGGGCCAGATATTTGCCAGCCTCCATTGGCCCGCCCGAAACAAACACCGATGGAATGTTCAGGCGCATCGAAGCCATCAACATGCCGGGCGTAATCTTATCGCAATTGGAAATGCACACCATGGCATCAGCACAATGCGCGTTCACCATATATTCAACGCTGTCGGCGATGATCTCGCGCGAGGGCAGGGAGTAGAGCATTCCGTCATGGCCCATGGCAATGCCGTCATCAACCGCGATGGTATTGAATTCCTTGGCCACACCGCCTGCCGCCTCAATTTCGCGGGCTACCAATTGGCCCAGATCTTTCAAATGCACATGGCCCGGAACAAATTGTGTGAAACTGTTGACCACGGCGATAATCGGCTTGCCGAAATCGCCGTCTTTCATGCCGGTGGCGCGCCACAGGCCGCGAGCACCTGCCATGTTGCGGCCATGAGTAGTGGTGCGTGAACGATAAACCGGCATCAGATAAGTCCTTGAAAAAATTCAGTTGAGCGCTTTTAGCGGGTTGTTACGGCTTACGAAAGATTAAATCCGACATGGCTCCCTTGAATTCCCCTTTGGAGTCCCCACGTTTGTTGGACACTTAACGGAGGGCAGTATGACTGACACAGCTGGTGCAACGACCCATGATAATGAGCCGCGCATGTATCGCGGATGTTATGGCCGTATGAACAAGAAGCCATGGTCGATTTATGAAATCGGCGCGGTGCTTGGTGGGTTTGCGTTATTTTGGCCCGTTGGCCTCTTAGCTATATTCCTGAAGATGAAAAAGGGTGAACTTTGGAAAGGCGCAAGCGAAATGGAAGCTCCATGGGCAAATTGGCAAAAAACCTCTGACACGGTGTCGAACTTCGCCAGCAAATGGAACCGTGGCCCCGGTCAATATAACACAGGCAACGCTGCCTTTGATGAATATCGCAAAGCCGCAATGGAAAAGCTCGAAGCCGAGCGTCGCAAGCTTGATGAAGAGCGTTATGCCTTTGATGAGTTTCTAACCAAACTGCGCCACGCCAAAGACCGTGAACATTTCGAAAAATTCATGGCCGATCGCAACGCACCAAAAGCGGAATAACTCTCCCCAACAGCCGTCATTCCCGCGAAAGCAGGAATCCATCTTAACAACACACACTGTGGATAAAGATGGATACTCCACCTTCGCGGAGTATGACGGTATGAGGGAAAATTATGTTGTTTGGCTCTCAATTAATCGTTCAGCCAAGCTCGACATCTTTTCGCTTTCCACATTGGCGAAGGCGAACCGCAAATAATCCTCCTGCCCGGGGCCAAACATGCTGCCGGGCAGGCATAACAAGTCGTTCTTCTGCGCCAAGCGCATGGCCACCGATTTTGAAGCCTCGCCAGCAAACGGATGCTTCACATAGGCAAAATAAGCCCCGCTACTGATCAACTCATATTTCAATCCCGGCGTCTTGAACGCAGCGCGCAAAGCATCCAGCCGCCCGCGCATAAAAACCTTCTTCTCCGTCTTCCACTGATCAAGCGCCGTTAATCCAAACAACACCGCACGCTGTGTGATCTGTGGCGGACAAATCGTCATGCAATCCAAAATTTTCGCAGCCTCGTGCAAAATCTTTGGCCCGGCAATCATCGCACCCAGCCGATAGCCCGCAAGCGCATAGATTTTTGAAAAGCTATAAAGCTGAATCAGTGTCCCTTGCCAGTCTTGACGGTTGAACAACCCGTGCGGCGGCGCAAGATCGGGCCTGAAATCCTTGTAAGTCTCATCCAAGACCAGAGCAATGCCAGCACTTTGCGCAACATCAAAAAACTGTTCCAACACAGCATCAGGATAAATTGTTCCAGTTGGGTTGTTGGGCGTGCACAAAACAATCGCCCGCGTGCGATTGTCGATCAAAGCCTTGGCCGCAATAGGGGAAGGCGAACCATCCATCTCAAAAGCGTCAATCGCCCGAATCTCAATGCCCATCATCGTCAGCCACATTTGATGATTGAAATAATAGGGTGCTGGAATGATCACATTATCACCAGCCTTTGCCACCGCCATAATCGCCGCCGCAAAAGCCTGATTGCAGCCCGTCGTAATCGCAACTTCCGAAGCGCTAATCTTGGAGGCATAGTCGCCGCTCATATGAGCCGCATAAGCTTCCCTCAAAGCTGCAATGCCGAATATATCGGTATAGCCGCCTGTCGTGGGCTCATGGGCCAAACGCGCAATTTCTGTTTGTAATGTCTCGGCTGGCGGATAGCTCGGTACGGCCTGACACATATTCAAAAGTTCTCGGCTGCCAACGCCTGTTTTGACCCAACTCATTGCTTCTGCAATGGGCGGAAACTCAACTTGCGCAACCAATGGTGAAATTTGAACAGTCATTATGCTTCCTCTTGGATTTGGTTGATTCTTAGGGCAAGAACGGAATTATGAACAACATAACAATAGAAACAATCCTAAAACAACGCGGTGCTTGGTTGAAAGCCACGCATGGCGATCCAAAAATTGCCCATAAAAATTCAGCTCTCTCGCGCAGAATCGCCGACGACTATGCTCTTTTTGAAAAAGTTCGCGACCAGATCTTCAGGGCGACCGAGGAATATGTGCGTCGTGTGCCTATATCGGCACCCCATCTCACAGGATCAGGTCAGGCGCTGCTTAATGAACTCGAAAAATATCAGATGGTCACCCGTGAGCCGAGCGGACATGCAATCTCTGATACCAGAAGCAGGCGCTATCTATCAGGCGGATGGCTGGAGGAGTTGGCCTGGCTCGCGGCGATTGAAGCAGGAGCCGATGAAGCCATCTATGGCCAAGTGATCGGCTGGCAGGTCAAAGGCTATTCCGGTGAAAATGAAATCGATTTGATTGTACGCAAGGGCGAAGACTTGGGCTTTGTCTCATGCAAAGCGCTGCGCTCTGAACTTGACATGCAAGACCGCAAGCAACGCAATCGTCTGATGGATAGCGTGCATGAAGCGGACAATTTGGGTGATCATTTTGGCAAGCCGGGCGAAAAGGTTGCCGTACTCGTCACCACCGATCTTTTCGATGAGGAAAGAAATTCAGTGAGGTACAATGCCTTGATGGGCAAGGCCGCAGTGTTGGATGTTCAAATCATCGCACTCGAAGATTTGGGTTGGACTAAATTGGTTGAAGCTATCCATAAACTGTTTGAAAGGTCAGAGTGATGAAGAAGATCTTGTTTTCAAAAACCGGTGGCCCAGAAATATTGGAACTGGTCGATATTGATTTGCCAAAGCCTTCGGCGGGCGATGTGCGGGTTCGCCACACGGCTATTGGCCTCAACTTTGTTGATACCTATTATCGCAGCGGTCTTTATCCAGCAACGCTGCCAAGTGGCCTCGGCAATGAAGCCGCTGGCATTGTTGAAATCATTGGGGAAGGTGTGAAGGGGCTCAAAATCGGTGATCGTGTGGCCTATGGCTCGGGGGCTCTGGGGGCTTATGCCGATGCGCGAAACTTCCCCGCCAACCGTCTTGTAAAGCTACCGAAATCAATCAGTGATGAAACCGCGGCCGGCATGATGCTGAAGGGCATGACGGTGCGCTATCTGTTGCGCGCCACATTCAAGGTCAAGCGCGGCCAAACCATATTGATGCATGCGGCAGCCGGTGGCGTGGGATTGATTATGTCGCAATGGGCCAAGGCGCTCGGCGTCAAGGTCATCGGCACAGTTGGCTCAGACGAAAAGATTGAAATAGCCAAAACCCATGGCTGCACCTATGTCATCAACAACCGCACCGAAGACGTAGCAGCACGGGTGCGAGAGATAACCAACGGTAAGGGCGTTCCGGTTGTTTATGATGGCGTCGGACAAGCCACATTGATGGCCTCTCTCGATAGTCTTGCACCGCGTGGTCTATTGGTAAGTTTCGGCAATGCCTCAGGGCCAATTACTGGCCTTAACCTCGGATTATTGTCGGCACGAGGTTCGCTCTACGTGACGAGGCCGACACTGGCCAGTTACATAGCAACCGATGAAGATTTTCGCGAAACAGCAAACGATCTGATTGAAATTGTGAAATCAGGCAAAGTGAAAATTCCAATCAACCAGCGTTACGCATTGGCGGACGTGGCCCAAGCCCACCGTGATTTGGAGTCGGGCAAGACCACTGGCTCGACAATACTTGTGCCATAAATCTTTAAACATCTTCATCGTTGTACACTTGACATTTTATGCAACAGGCGCATCATCAACACATCAGCAGCAGTGATTGGCGCTGATCTAAACAAGACGTTTCACGATTGTTAGGAGGGGCCATGACGCCACCAAATCACCATACAGGATCACAGCAGGTCATGTGATCACTCTTCGGTTTCGTCCCTCGACTGAATATCGATCGTTCCAAACTGAATTGCCGAAATCGTTGATTTTTGAAACGAGATGCAATGGCATTCTCATAATCGGTTCGGTTCCTACCGGATCATTTCAAGCTAAAACTCGATCCTCCGAGGGCCCCGCTGGCGCAACCTTGTCGCAGCGGGGCTATTAATTTTTTGACTGCAACTCGACAAAAAAACCGGCGCAGTTTCCCCCACCGGTCAAAGATTTGGAAGTTCTGTGGCGGCTAGTATTTCTTCTTCATCATCATCTTATGCGCCATGCACTTACCGTGCTTCATCATCATGCCTTTGCCGCACTTATGCATCATCATCTTATGATCCATTTTCTTCATCATGGCGGCTTCAGCGCCACCAGCAAAGACGGACAGAACGAGAAGTGCTGCGAGAGTTGTTTTGAACATGGTCGATTTCCTTCCTGAGATTGTTAAGACTTAACAACTCGGAAATTAGATCGATTCAGCTTTAGCGTGTGGTCAACTGTCTTGGATCACCAATCACAATTACATGATCGCAACGTGTTCAATTTTCTGCATGATGCGTGGTGGAAACATATTCTTCATCTTCCTGACCAGCCCGCTCAAATTTTAGAAAATCATAATATCCACAATGACCTTCGCCGGGGAAAACGCGGCAGGTAGATGGGCGTGCCGCATAAATCGTGCAGCGCCGTGCCTCCGTATCAAAGAACTGACATATCTTCCCATAATGTTGATCAGCCTTGCGCCGCATGATTCGCTTATAGCCGTGGGCGGCCTTGAAATATTTCTTCTCGGCCTTGGCCAAAGGCATGTCAAAATGCTTGGCAATGCGTTCGGCATCTTTGTCCTTAACCTCGATGACAGGATAAGAGCAGCAATAGCCCGGACATTTAAGACAATCATATTTCGCTTTGGCCATCGAGAGACTCACCCATAATTCAATTGAACCGTTGGTGGCTTACTTTGCTCGGGCCTTCAAGCCTTGCGCCTTCAATCCTTGAAACTTTTTGTTGGTTTCCACAACTTCTCCCATCAGCCATTCGCGAAACACGCGGGCAGGGGCAGTTTCTTTTGATCCCTTCTTACGCACAATCCAATAAGCCCCATGATCTTTCATGTCGAGATCAAAGGGCCGCACCAACCAGCCTTCGAGCAACCAATCGGTACAAAGAATTTGATCCCCCAGCGCAAAACCTTGCCCAGCTTCAGCGGCTTCCAAAGCCAATTGGTTTTGAAACACTGGCCCGCGCCGATCTTCCACACCATGAACGCCAGCCTCGAGCAGATACTCGCCCCACCACTGTTTTAAATCCATGTGGAGCAAGTTGAAATCAACCAGATCGGCAGGCTTCAAGTTTGGTCGATCCTTAATCAGCGACGGCGCGCAGACCGGAAACACCACAACATCGGAAAGTTTGGTCGCCTCTACATCGGCCCAAGGCCCGCGCCCATAGCGAAGGCCAAGGTCAATATCATCGGCATAAAAATCAACCAGTGTGGTTGAAGGATCAATGCTCAGCTCAATATCAGGGTGAAGCGCGTTAAACCGGCCCATTCGCCCAATCAGCCAACGCGAGGCCAGCGCAGGTTCGACCGAAACTTTCAAACTGCGCACATCACCAACCGCAGCAGCTTCAAGTGACGCCTCGGCCAGTTTGTCAAAAAGCGGCGTGAGTTGCCCGCCGAATCTCCGTCCCGCCTCAGTTAGCTCCACACCGCGCCCCGTACGGGTGAAAAGTTGTGTGCCAAGATATTCCTCCAGTTCGCGGATATGGCGGCTTATGGCGGCGTGGGTCACAAACAATTCAGCCGCTGCATCGGTGAAACTTTCGTTGCGAGCAGCAGCCTCAAAGGCTTTTAAAGCGTTGAGCGATGGGAGTCGTCTTGCCATGATTCCGTATACACTATCAGAAACGCATGTAACATAATCTTACACGTCATGTCAGTTTATGCCGTTTGTCTTTCGCAGCCGCGAGATGTACATAGGATATAAGAACTGAATAGAGAAGGAATGGGATCATGAACAACACACTTTTAGCTGCTTATTCAAATGTTTACAACACTGCAATGATGCAAGATGTGAAGCCTGTGGGCTATGCTGCAATGGCGAACAAGACCAAGGAAAGCCGTTTCAGCGCTTTGGTAAAGTTGCTCCGTCGTGCGTAAACTGCATAGTTTGACGTAACAAGGTCCGGCGAAAATCGGGCCTTGTTTTTTGTTCAAAAACAGAACATAACAAGAACTGTGGATGGCGCGCGATCAGATCGTGCTATGCTTTTGCAAACGCGCTAAACCACATCGAAACGGGAGATTAAGTGTCATGGCAGGTTCAGTAAATAAGGTTATTCTTGTGGGCAATTTGGGCAAGGATCCAGAGGTGCGCCACACCCAAGACGGAAAACCCATTGTGAATCTCAGCCTCGCTACAACAGAAAGCTGGCGCGACAAGGGCACTGGCGAGCGCAAGGACAAAACCGAATGGCACCGCGTTGTTATTTTTAATGAGAATTTGGCCAAGGTTGCGGAGCAATATCTCAAAAAGGGCAGCTCTGTTTATATTGAGGGTCAATTACAGACCCGCAAATGGACCGACAAGGACGGCGTTGAAAAATATTCAACCGAAGTTGTCCTGCAAAACTTCCGTGGTGAATTGACCATGCTGGGCGGCAAGCCCAGTGGCGGCGATAGCGCAGGTTCAAGCTATGGCGGCGGTGACGAATTTGGCTCCTCTG
>JAYVXY010000194.1:0-13857 GCA_043784785.1 Aestuariivirga sp.
TTATGCTGCCTTCGGCAATGTAACCTTCAATTCCACCTTACAGCCCATCCGGATGGCATATTTCAGCAAACGATCTATCGTGAACTTACTCCAATCTGCGTTGCGAATACGTTGAATATCCGCAGCATCGCAGCCCGCCATTTTTGCGGCTGCACGGGCCGTAAGCTTCAAATCATTTTGACGCTTAATGATCATTATCGCAATCTGCGATTTCATCTTAAGCGCATCAGCATCTGGCAATCCAACATCTGCATAGATGTTGCCACTGCCGCGCACGACTTCAATCTCTTCCTCTTCCTTCATCTTGACCTCCTTAACTGTTTTATTCGGCGTTCAATCAATTCAATATCGGATTTTTGAGTTTTAATTCCACTTGTCGATTTTTTTTGAAACGCGTGGATTACCCAGATGTCAGTATCGATCTTCAACGCATAAATTGTACGCCATGCATTTCCTCTAAATGGCAATGCGAGCTCAAACACGCCACCGTCCAGTCCCTTCAGAGGTTTGGCGAAGTCTGGAAACAGGCCTACTGAAATTTCTTCAAGACCGTGCATCATTCGAGCTTGAACTTCGTCCGGAAATTCCATGAAGTCCTTCAGTGCAGTTTTGACCCACGAAACTTTACGCATTTAAGACTGTTGGCACATAGACCAACAAAAGTCAACTCAAAGCATCCCTGATCCGGTAATATGCCATCGCCGCCACCAGCAGCGGCGTGCGTAATTTGCCCCCGGGAAATGGCAAGTGCCTGATCTTGGCCAGCAAATCAAATCGCTCCGCCGTGCCCCGCACGCACTCAGCCATCAGCTTGCCATAGAGGCCCGCCAGTGAAACACCTTGGCCGGAATAGCCATGGGCATAAAACACAGTTGGTGAAAGCCGCCCGCAATCGGGAATGCGGTTCGATGTGATGGCGATGAAGCCGCCCCACGCATAGTCAATCTTCACATCTTTCAATTGCGCAAACACTGATGTCATCCGCGGCCGCATATATTCGCCCAAATTGCCGGGCTCCAATGTGGAGTAGCTCGCGCGCCCACCAAACAACATCCGGTGATCAGCGGAACGGCGATAATAGTCGACGATGAAATTGGTGTTGGCCACCGCCTCACCATCGCGGATCAAAGATCGCGCGCGCTCTTCACCCAAGGGTTCAGTCGCAATAATATAACTGCCCACCGGCATCACCCTGGCCTCAAGTGGTTTAACCAGATTGCCGAGATAAGCATTGCCGCCAATGATCATGAACTTTGCAGAAACTTTGCCCGCAGAAGTCCGCGCCCATGGGGCAGGGCCGGTATCAACCTCAATTGCAGCTGAATGTTCATGCACCACAGCGCCCGCCTTGATCGCTGCGGCAGCCAGCCCCAAACAATAATTCAACGGATGAAAATGCCCGGCATGTGATTCCCGCAAAGCCCCATGATAAATATTGGTGCCCAGCTTTGTCTCAAGCTCAGCCTTGGTTAAAAGCGTGTTGCCGCCATAGCCCAGCGCCTCATATTCCTCCGCCCATTCCTGCAAATGCTTGAACTGATGTGGCTTGGGAATGCAGTGCATATAACCCCAGCGAATATCGCAATCGATCTTGTGTTTGGCCACACGGTCCAAAATCAGCTGCTTGGCCTCTTCCGACAAGTCAAAGGCGCGCTTGGCATCGGCCTTGCCAATCTGCGCTTCAATCTTGCCTTGGCCTGATGAAAAGCCCGTGCAGATTTGCCCGCCATTGCGCCCCGATGCGCCAAAGCCGATGGTCTCTGCCTCTAACACCACAACCTTGTAACCTGCTTCCGCCAGTTCCAGCGCCGCAGATAGGCCGGTATAGCCAGCCCCAATGATGCACACATCAGCCGAAACATCGCCTTCCAGCGGCACGGTAGAAACGCTGCGATTGGCGGTGGCTTGATAGTAGGATGTATTCGAAATCGATGGGGGCATAAACAACCTTTAGCCGCCCCCCTTCCTAAAGGTCAACAAGGCGGGCTAGACTGAGACTCAAGATTAACAACGCAGTATAAGGTGTCATGAGCCAAGCCAAATTTGAGGAATATCTGTCAGCCAACCGCATTAGCGAGGTCGAGTGTCTCGTCGCCGATATGTCCGGCACCGCGCGCGGAAAAATCCTGCCGCCCAAAAAATTCCTGAGCGGCCACAAATCAAAAGGCCTGCGTGTTCCCGAAGAAGTCTTTACCCTCACCATCAATGGCCGCTTTGTGTCGGATACCAACGCGGTGAGTGACAGTGCCATCGATATTTATATGCAGCCCGATGTGGATACCATCCGCATTGTGCCGTGGTACACCGAACCCACAGCCCAGGTGATCTGCGATGCTTATCACCTCGATCATGAACCCGTCACCATCTCGCCGCGCCATGTGCTCAAGCGTGTGCTCGAACTTTACAAGGAAAAGGGTTGGAAGCCTGTTGTGGCGCCCGAACTTGAATTCTATCTGGTCAAGAAAAACTTCGATCCTGATTATCCTTTGGAAGCAGCCGTTGGCCGCTCTGGCCGCAAGGAGTCAGGTGGCCAAGCTTACGGCATCGACGCCGCCAATGATTTTGATCCCATTGTTGAAGACATTTATGATTGGTGTGAAGCTCAGGAGTTGGATGTCGATACACTGAGCCATGAAGCAGGCCCCGCCCAGCTCGAAATTAATTTCAATCATGGCGATCCATTAGAGCTAGCCGATCAGGTTTTCCTGTTCAAGCGCACCGTGCGCCAGGCAGCCTTGAAACATGATGTTTACGCCACCTTCATGGCCAAGCCCCATGAAAATGAACCAGGCTCATCCATGCATATCCACCAATCAGTGATGGATTTAAAAACCGGCAAAAACATCTTCACCGGCAAGGATGGAACCCACTCTAAACTGTTCCTCAACCACATCGGCGGCCTGCAGCGCTATTTGGCTGGCGCCTTGCCTTTGCTGGCCCCCAATGTGAACTCCTATCGTCGCCTTGTACCGGAATCCGATGCCCCGACCAATGTCCATTGGGCCATTGATAACCGCACAGTTTCCCTGCGTGTGCCGGCGTCTGATCCGGAAAACCTGCGTGTGGAAAACCGGGTCGGCGGCGCTGATTCAAATCCCTATCTGGCTTTCGCTGCATCGCTGGCTTGCGGCTATCTCGGCATGGTCGAAAAGATCAAACCGTCAGATCCGGTCACAGGTTCAGCTTATCGCTATGCCCACACCTTGCCGATTAGTTTGGACGAAGCCCTCGACAAGTTGAATTACAACAAGCCGCTGAAACAAGTGTTAGGCGAACAGTTTGTTGAAGCTTATCAAGATGTGAAATATCAGGAAATGCAACATTACCGCAAGGTGATCAGCTCTTGGGAACGGGAATTTCTGTTACTCAATGTTTGATGTTTTCAGGTTATGATGCGGCCTTGAGTCGGGGGAATGAGGTTATGATGCGAAAGTTCTGGGCGTTGGCTGTTCTCATTGGCGTGCTCTTCACCGCACCATTAACACGCGCCCAAGATGTGGGGCAGGTGCAGGCCGCCATTGCCCAGCTTCTCTCGGGTGGCCAGCGTTTGGCTCTGCCGGTGGAACGTATCCGGCCATCCCTCATCGCCCATTATGTCACCAACCATGGTGCAATCTATTGGGTTGGCTCAGGCCGCATGGACAGCTTTATTCAAAGGCTGCAACAGGCCAAGATGGACGGCCTGAACCCGGCTGATTATCCGGTGGCTTACCTTACGAGCCTGCGTGATGATTTAAACCCCAATGATCCGCAAGCCGCCGCTCAGGCAGAACTCGCCTTCTCGGCCTTCTTTGTGTCCTATGCCGCTGATCTCAAAATCGGCCGTATCGCACCTCAAAAAGTCGATCCCAATCTTTTCCGTGCCCAGAAAACCATTGATGTGCAGCGCGTATTGACCGACCTGAAAAAACAGTCAGACCCCAACAAGTTTCTGGCGGGCTTTGAGCCGAAGAATATTCACTATCAAACCCTCAAGAAAATGTTGAAGGTTTATACCCAAGTGATCGATGAAGGCATATCCTGGCCCATCATCGCCCAAGGCGCTGCGATCAAGGCGGGCATGAGCGATCCGCGCATTCCCGCTGTCCGCCATCTCTTGTCAATCACCGGCGATTATGACTGGGCCGAAAATGCGTCGCCGGTTTTTGATCAAAATCTGGCCATCGCCTTGCGCAAATTCCAATTGCGTCATGGGCTGGAAGCCAAAGGTCTGTTGGGCAAGCAAACTATTGTGGCGCTGAATATTTCGCCAATCGAGCGGCAACGCCAGATCATGCTCAATATGGAGCGTTGGCGCTGGATGCCGGATAATCTGGGCGATGAGCATTTCCTGATCAACATCGCCGGCTTTGAATTGCAGCATTGGCAATCAAACACCATCATTGATCGCATGGATGTTGTGGTGGGTGCGGTGGCCACCCAAACCCCAGAATTTTCCGGCGCCATGCAATATATTGAGCTGAACCCTTATTGGACAGTGCCATACACCATCGCCACCAAGGAAATGCTGCCCAAGCTGCAAGCCAATCCGCTGGCCTATGCCGGTGATTTTGAAGTGTTTGCAGGCGGCAAACTGGTCGATTGGGCATCGGTCAATTGGGCCTCTTATGGCGGCCCTGGTTCGTCATTCCCCTTCACCTTCCGCCAATTGCCCGGCCCCAAAAACGCTTTGGGCAAGGTCAAATTCATGCTGCCCAATAAGTTCAACATCTATCTGCATGACACACCAGCAAAAGATAAATTCGCCAACAGCACGCGTGCTTTCAGCCACGGCTGCATAAGGCTCTCTGATCCAACACGGCTCGCCTATTCATTGCTGGAACGCGCTGGCATGGATCATGGCGCCGTAGATGCTGTCTGGGCCGGCGGCCAAAACACCAGAGTAAACCTGCCCACCACCATCCCCGTACATCTGATCTATGCCACAGCCTTCTCATCCGAAAACGGCATCGAATTTAGAACCGATGTCTATGGCCGGGATCGGAAGCTCTACGAAGCACTGTTCGGCAGGCCGACGAGTTGAGTAATTCCCTCGCCCCTCATTAGAGGGGAGAGGAATGAGCCCTGCACGGAACGCTTGGGAAGGTGAGGGGGTCCGGTCTGCTGACAGCGGGACCGCCTCGATCACACGAGGCCCCATGACCGGACTTGTTGATTGAGTAGAACGCATCGTCGCCGTAATCCACCGTAATCCAGGAAAAAGGAACAGAACACGATGATCACTTTCATAAATGTCTTTACAGTAGAGCTAGCCAACCAGCTGCAACTTATCGAGATACTCACCGAAGCAACTGATGAATTCGTCAAACATAAGGCGGGGTTTATGACTTCAACGTTACATCGTAGCATCGATGGCACCAAAGTGACGATGTACGCGCAATGGAACAGCATTGAGGAATATGAGGCCATGCGTCGAGATCCTGGCCCGCTGCCGCTCTTTCAAAAGGCGCTTTCGATAGCGAAGTTTGACCCTGGAATGTATGAAATTGTGCGAACTTTCTCTTCAACTGACAAATAGGGTTACGGTGGGTTACGATTACGGTGGAATACAGTGCATTCTATTCTCTCTCCCGGGCTTGCTGGCAGATGAACTCAATCTCATACATGCCCCTCATCTATCCCACTCCGCTCCGCTGAAGCTCCGCAGAGTAGGCCCCTTTCTTCTCCCCGCTGAAGCGGGCGAGAAGACTAAGAAGGTAAAACCCCACCCGCCGAAAGCGCTTTCGCACTCGACTTCACATGCAGCACCGCTGCACCCTTCGCGCCCAAAAACGCCTCCACCATGGCCTCAACATCATCGCCCACACCCAACTCAAATGCCTCCGCCCCAAAACTCTTGGCCCAGGCTGTGAAATCCGGGTTCACCAGGTTGGTGCCAGAAACCCGGCCAGCATAATTCTTCTCCTGATGTGAGCGGATGGTTCCGTAAATATTATTATTCGAAATCACAATTTTGGGGGCCAACCCATAGGCCATGGCCGTGGCCAGTTCATTGCCGGTCATCAACACGCCGCCATCGCCCACAAAACAAATCGCCATTCGCCCCGGATAAACCAATTGCGCCGCCACAGCAGAGGGCACACCAAAGCCCATGGCACCGGCAATGCAGCCCAGCAAATTCTGCTTCGGGTTCATCAACCAATGCCGATGATGCCACGTGCTCATATTGCCCGCGTCCGTCGTAATGATTGCATCGGCTGGGGCAAGCTTGGCCAGCGCCATGGTCACCACACCAAAATCAACACCATCATCAGGCGCAGGCGAGGTAAATTTCTGGGCCGCCTTGGTGGCCGCATTGACATCGCTCACCCAGCGCTCACGTACGGCCGAAACCACCCGCGCCGAATGTGAAAGATCATTCAGCACTGCGGCTGGATCAGCCACAATCCCGAGATCAGCGCGGATCACCTTGCCGATGGGGGCAGCATCAGGATAAATATGAACCAGCGTCTGCTTCGGCACTGGCGCTTCTGGCAAAGTATAGCCAAGCGTTGCAAAATCCCCCAGCCTTGTGCCTACGGCAATGATCAAATCTGCCTCGCCCAAAATCTTTCTCTGTGCCGCCGTGGCGCCCGGCGTCAGATGCCCGGCAAAAAGATCAGACGCATTGTCAAACACATCCTGGTTTTTCCATGTCACCGCCACGGGAATGCGCTGTGCCGCCGCAAAACGCGCCAACGCATCAGCACCTACAGCACCACGAAGCTTGGCTCCGGCAATAATCAAGGGCCGTTCGGAATGCGCAATCATTTCTTGAATGCGCGCAATGTCTTGCGGCGCAGAACCAAGCACGGGCAGGGGATAAACGACAGGCTCGGGCGCATCAATCTCATCACGCAACATGTCTTCAGGCAGAGACAAGATCACTGGCCCGGCCACACCTTCTGCCGCAAGCCTGAAGCTGCGTGGCATAAGTTCAATCAGCTTGGCCCCCTCAGTCACTTCATAAATGGCCTTGGCCATGCCACCAAAAAACTGGGTGTAATCGACCTCCTGAAAAACCCCGCGGGTGCGTTCCTCACGCGCTACTTGGCCCACCATCACAATCAATGGAACACCATCTTGCTCGGCTGAATGCACAGCGATGGAAGCATTGGTTGCTCCCGGCCCACGGCTGACCAACAATACAGCAGGCTTGCCCGAAAGCTTGGCATCCGCCAAAGCCATGAAACCAGCGCCGCCTTCATGGCGGCAAATGATAATTTCAATGCCGCTGCCATAAAGTGCATCGAGCAAGGCCAAATAGCTCTCGCCCGGCACGCTATAGACCCGCTTCACGTCATGGGCCTTAAGACTGGCAACAATAAAATCCGCAGCGCGCATGAAAACCCCTCAAGTCAAATCACTTAAGTCTTTCATGCCCGCATTAGCAAAACTTGTCGAGATGCGACTGTTATTGTTGCGCCGCCACAACGCCAGCAACAGCCGCCTTGTGATACCAATCCGCAGCTTGCGCCGCATCAGGCTGCAAACCCACAACATTCAGCTTGGCAAACACTTTGGGGTCATAACTCCGCGCCACGCCAAAGCTGCCTTGCGCATTGCCCAGTTCCGATGCCCGCAAAAAGAACTGCCGCGCCGAGATAATGTCGCCATTTTGCAATAGTGAATTGCCCTTGACCACCAGGTCATCGGCTTCGGATAACGCCGTTGGAATGGCTGATGGCATGTTTGGCTTTTCGACGGCCGTGTCAGGAACAGCACTCACCGGTTTAACAACAACCGGTGACTCCAAAGCGCCACTCGCAACTTCGGCATTGGCTTTGCCCGCACTCGCTTGGGTTATTGGCATATCAACGGGCGCCGCCGTGCCCTGAAGCTGAACGTTCATCGCTTTGATCGGTGCCGCTAAAGCGCCAGTGCGATCTTCAACAGCAGCCACCTCCATATCAAACTGTTTGGCGTCTGATTGTGGCACCACAAGCTTGACACCATCAATTTCAGATGGCTTCAGGGTCCAGCTTCCGGTCGTCGATTTAACGCCAGCGGTCAGATAGGCCTGTTGCGGCAGTCCTGAAATTTTCAACGAGATTGGCTCAGAATCATCTGCACTTTGGGCTGATAGCATGAGCGGAATCATGCCGCCCAATGTGCCCTTAACATCATTCACATCAAGCGTTGCTGTGGCAACAGGCTTCTTGGAAATGACAGTTTCCCTGGTCGCCACTGCCACAACCGGTGCTGGTTTTGCCAGTGTTGCGAAGTTTTGCTGCACGACGCCGATCGCGGTCTGGAATTTTTGTTTGATCAAATCGGTATTGGAGAAAGCCAATCCGCCGACGCCACCCACAAAAATTCCAATTGTGCCCAGAGCAACCATACGAAACCATGGAAACGATTCAGATTTCCCGCGACCGGACTGGTTGGCATGCTCTTGCTGTTCCGCCAGGTAAAGCCGTTTTCGGCCTTGAATGTCGCGCAGGGGCAAAGTGGGCCGCCGTGGTTGAGGCCCGTTCAAAGCAGGGGTCGCACGAGTTTCAGGATGATCATAAATCTCCTGCCCCTCCCTGAAGCGCTGTTCCATCCGTCGCTTATAAGTTTCATAGGCTTTCGCATTTGGTGTCTCGATATAGGGCTGCGACGTAACATGCTCCGCATCATATTTTTCGCGCGGACTATCTTGGTGGGCTGAAACCGGCTTTTGCGTAAACCAACTCGGGGTTTTCAAAGGCTGCTCCACCTCATTGTCTAAAAGGGGCGCTTCACTTTCAAAATTGCCTTCTTGCTTTGCACGGATATGATTCATGGTTGGCCTCCTGTGGGTGTAATCGTGGCATTGTTGATGAGTGACGATTGGGTTTGTTCGAGAATTTTTTGTGCTTCGGCGTGGCGCTTCCAGCCTGGCACTGCGGCTGCCAAATTTCCGCCAGCATCGCTGGCTGAAAGCTTGAACATCATGGCTTCAAAAATTTGCAATGCCTTCATATGCTGCGGATCACGCGGATGATCGAGCACAGCCAATGTGAGCGAAGTCGCCAGAGTTTCAACGCTTTGCTTTTGCGTCACCAAACCCGGCAATTCGCGCGACGTTAAAATCGCAGGCTGGTAGATGTTCGAAAGTGCAGACGGAATTTGCAAACTGAGAACATGAAACCGCCCGTCACTCAAAGCCGCCGTGGAAATATCCGTGCCTAAAATCAGCGCTGCATCGGCTTCCCCATTGGCCAATGCGTCAATTGCGGCATCGTCCTGTTTCGCCACGCGGGTGAAAGGAAGACCAAGGGCATTAAACAGCAATTCGCCCGTTGCAAATGCCGCACTTTGCGCAGGGCCAGTGGCAATGCGCTTACCAGCCAATGCTGTCACATTGCCAATCGAGTGCTTGGTGATCAGCACCACATCAAGCGTGGCCAAACGGGCGACATAAGTAAACTTGTCTTGGCCCACACCCAGCAAATTTTGTGAAGCGGCATAGGTCAAACTGTCGGACGATAAAATTGCCGCATCTACATTGGGCAATGAAATCATATCTTGATAAACCTGCAAACCGCCGACACCAAGCATGGGCACAACGCGCAAGCCATTTTCATGATCTAGTTTTGCAGCAATTTTGCTGGCCTGTGGAAGCCATTGTGACTCAGCCGTCAAAAGTCCAATCACGATGTCTTGCGGCTTTGAATCGACAGGCTTTGAATCGGCCCATGCAGCGGGCCCCATGATCAGCGATGCGCAAACGACAAGACTAGGCAGGAGTGTCTTCATGCCACCATCCCTCAACTCAAATTTGCGCCATCCCGAATTGCAAAACCTGTTTCTGTTCTGCAACACGCAAGACTTTTCCGCTTCGATTGTGGCGATCAGCGGGCAGTAAAAAGGTTATCTTTGGGCAATGGGGATATAGGCACGAAGATCGGGCCCATCATAAAGTGTCAGCGGCCTGATCAATATATTGTTTTGCATTTGTTCAATGCACTGCACCGTCCAGCCCGGCACGCGGCCAACCGCAAAGATCGGAACAAACAGGTCAGGTGCTATTCCATTCAAATAATAGATAACGCCGGAATAGAAATCCACATTTACGTTCACGCCAAACCGCGCATAGGGCTTCATGGCATCCACGACGGCTTGTAAAATGGCAAACCATTTGGGCTGGCCCATTTCGCGTGAAAGCTTTTCCACACCATCGCGCATGTGCCGGGCGCGCGGATCTTCGGTGCGGTAAACCCGGTGTCCAAAACCAGTCACGGCTTCGCCTCCGGCGCGTTTGGCCTTAACATAGGCCGCCGCATTTTCAGGTGAACCAATTTCCTGCGCCATGCGCATCACATCTTCGGCCGCACCACCATGCGCAGGGCCAGCAAGAGCAGCAATGGCAGCGGTGATTGCCCCATGAAGATTGGCTTCGGTTCCAATGACAACGCGCGCCGTGAAGGATGAAGCATTGCTGCCATGTTCGGCATGAAGGATAAGATCGCGGTCCATGAGCTGTGCCGCATCTGCAGAAGGCTTGCGCCCCGTGATCATCCACAGAAAATTGGCGGCATGAGAAAGTGCCTCATCGGGCCGCGGCACAGGCACACCCTTGCGGATCGCTGCATGAGCAGCAACAATCATCGGGATTTGCGATGAAAGTCTGATGCCTTTTATCCGTGCAGCTTCAACCGATTTATCGACTTCCAAAACATCAAAAGCACTTAAGGCTGAAACACAAGTGCGCATCACATCCATTGGATGGGCTGACTTAAGCGTGGTGATGATGGAGATTATCTCAGCAGGCAACTTGCGCTCGGCTTTCAACATCCCGTCGAATTCAGCCAACTGCACTTGCGACGGCAATTCGCCATGGAGAAGCAGATAGGCGGTTTCTTCAAAGCTCGAATGCTCCGCCAGATCATGAATGGAATAACCGCGATAACGAAGCTCGCCCGCCTTGCCATCAATGAATGTGGTCGACGAACGCTCGAAATACACACCTTTTAAACCGCGGTGGATTTCAACCTTTCCTTCATCAGCCATTTTCTGTATCCAAGCTTATTATGAGCAATGTGATTGACGAAGCCAAAGCAAAGATCAAGGGCCAAAAGCTTAAACTGGTGATGCCAGAGGGCGATGACTCGCGCATTCAAGCTGCCGCAAAAATTCTGGCAGAGCAGGGCCTGGCTGTTCCAATCCTGTTTGGTGCCCAAACGCCTGAGCCTTCCGCTGAAGCAATCGCACTCGTTCTGGGCCGACGTGAGAAAATGAATGACGTATTGGCCGCTCACCTGTTGCGCAAGCCGCTTTATGCAGCAGGTGCCTTGGTTGCCACAGGTGCGGCCCATGCCATGTTGGCGGGTGCGTCAAACCCAACCGCGCGTGTCATCGAAGCGGCCAAGATCACCATTGGTTTAGCCCCAAACATCAAAACAGCCTCGAGCTTCTTCCTGATGCAGTGGCCTGATAAGCGCTTGTTGTTTGCAGATTGTGCCGTAAACGTTCAGCCAACAGCTGACGAACTTGCCGATATCGCATTGGCATCAGCGGTCAGTGCCATCAAAATATTAGGTGATGAACCGCGTCTCGCTCTGCTTTCCTTTTCAACCAAGGGCAGCGGCCGCCACCCTGATGCCGATAAAGTCATAGAAGCTTTGCGTCTGGCCCGTATTCGCAACCCGCATTTGAAAATTGACGGCGAACTGCAGGGTGATGCAGCCCTTTCCCAGGCCGTGGCTATTCGCAAGGTGAAAGAACCCAGCGACGTGGCAGGTTTTGCCAATGTGTTGATATTCCCTGACCTCGACGCTGGAAACATCGCCTATAAACTCACGCAATATCTGGGTGGTGCCCATGCTGTTGGGCCGATCCTGCAAGGCTTTGCCAAACCGGTTTCTGATTTGTCGCGTGGCGCAACGATTGAAGATATTGTTGATACCGCAGCACTTCTGCTTTCAATGGTTTGATTAAAGATGAGTGACCGATTACTTCAACTCAATCTCTATAAATGCATATTCACCATCCGTCGCATTGATCACATCATGCTCAATGCCTTCATTGCGAAAATAGGGTTCCCCCTTTTTCATTTCTGCAATTGACGAGCCATGCTCATTTTCGATTTTTACGCGGCCGTCCATCATTGGCACCACGATATAGTCGTGCCCATGCCTGTGCCAGCCAGTATTCTGTCCGGGTTGAAATCGATATTCAGTGACGATCACTTTTTCATTGTCGATAAATACTGTTGCCTTGGCTGTTCCAATCATAGTGAACTCCCCTGAGCCACTGTGCGATGAACTTGCATTTTTGAATAGTACCAGTTGCAATAATTGGGTTATGTTATAATATAACACTTATGACAATGCCTGATCCGCACCATAATCATGCCCAATGCACGGCAGACCTGATCTCTCGCGCCGAGCAAATTTGCACCAAACGAGGCACGCGGCTGACCGATCAACGCAAAGAAGTTTTAGTCAGCGTGGCTGAAAGCCATAGCGTTGTCGGGGCCTACGAAATTATCGAACGCATGGCCACGGGCGGCTCAAGACCAGCACCGATTACCATTTATCGCGCCCTCGATTTTTTGCTGGAACATGATTTGGTTCATAAGATCGAAAGCCGAAATGCTTATGTGGCCTGTGTTGGGGTTCATGCCAACAGCCAGCCAACATTGTTGATCTGCAATCAATGCGGCGTTGTTGATGAGGTCTTGGAACCAGAAACCAATGCCAGTCTCCAACGCACGGCTGCAGCCAAGTCTTTTAAGGTGAGTAAAGTGGTGATTGAACTTTCCGGCCTGTGCCGGAATTGCCTGGCTTGAGCTTGAGATGTTGAAACTTAATCCAGCACTCATCTATGCCCACGGCATTGGCCTCAGGATCGGTGCACGCGATATATTGACCAATGTGAATATTGCGGTTCATGAACGCGAGATTGTAACCGTGATTGGCCCGAATGGCGCGGGCAAATCAACGCTCATCAAGGTAATGTTGGGTCTTGTGCCGCAGACAGCAGGCCACATCCATCGCCGCGATAGTTTGCGCGTGGGCTATGTTCCCCAAAGTTTTCCAGTTTCTCCGAATGTGCCGCTTTCAGTGCGCAGGCTTTTGACATTGACCCACAAGGCCAGTGAAGACGAATTGCAAAAGACTTTGCATGAAACCGGAATCGCCCATTTGATCAATGCGCGCGTGGCTGATTTGTCGGGCGGCGAATTGCAGCGGGCACTGCTGGCGCGGGCGCTGCTGCGCCAACCAGAACTGCTGGTGTTGGATGAACCGGTGCAAGCCGTCGATTTCAATGGCGAATTGAAGCTCTATGAACTCATATCGCAAATCCGCAAATCGCGAGGCTGTGGTATCCTTATGGTCAGCCACGATCTGCACATGGTGATGGCTGAGAGTGATCGCGTGATTTGTTTGAATGGCCATATCTGCTGTGAAGGTGCGCCCATTGCGGTTCAGAAAAGCCCTGAATTTGCGCGGATGTTTGGGCCAAAGGCAGCGGCCATGATCGCAGGCTATACTCACCACCATGATCATGATCACGAAAGCCACGGGCCGTTTCAAGACTTCAAACCAGCTCATGACCACAAGCATTAAAGCATGAATTTGAGCATCCTTTCCGAACCCTTCTTCATCCGTGCCTTGCTGGCAGGCCTCGGTCTCGCAATCGTGGCGGGGCCGATCGGTTGCTTTATCGTCTGGCGGCGCATGGCCTATTTTGGCGAAACCCTTGCCCATGCCGGATTGCTGGGTGTGGGCTTTGGCCTGCTGTTCAATATCAACATCACACTGGGTGCAATCGCCGCAGCAATCCTCATCGCCATTCTTCTGCTGGCGCTCAAACGCCAGCAACAAGTGGCAACCGACACTTTGCTCGGTATCCTCTCACATACTGCGTTGGCTTTAGGCATCATCACCGTTGGTTTGGCCACAGGTG
>JAYVXY010000195.1:0-13739 GCA_043784785.1 Aestuariivirga sp.
TATTTTTACTCAATCCCCAATTGCAATGTGCATTGATTTTAGACTTACCCCGAACTAGATATCGTTTATGAATATTGATCGAATACTGAAAATATTTAACCACTCTGCCAGAGACCGGTCAAAGACCCCACGACCCCAAGAATTCACCATTCTTGTTCCAGTTTATGCTGAAATAACTGCGCTGGCTTTTTCGAAATTCTATTTTGACGCACTCGGTGCTAAGGTTCTTTATGTTCTTGATTCCAAAAGAGCATCGCGCCTAAGCGAAGTTGAGAATCTGGTTCAGCAATCTGTTCCAACTTATGAAAATCCTGGCAGCTATCTCGAATTTGGTTATGATAAACTTGTGGCAAAGGCCCCCACAGATTGGATTCTGCGAATTGATTGCGATGAAGTGCCAACGCCCGAAATGCTTTCTTTTTGCAATGACTTCATCCGTCATGGACGGCGTGGAATCGGCATGTTTGACCGGCGACAGTTGCGCTGGCATGAGAATACCTTACAAGAGATGGATTGGGCGGATTATCACGAGGTGCAAAGCCGATTTTTCAATCGAAGTCGCGTGAAATTTGACCACACGCTTCACACGCCAGGCATCAAGGTTCCAATTTTAGGGCGAATCAAAGCACCGCTATTGGCGAAAATTCTTCACCTCGATTTTGTGTTCAACTCGCACTCAGATCGGGTAAACAAATCGGCCCGTTATGAACTGGCGGGGCAAGTAAAGTCTGTGTCTAATTATTATAGGGCTCATCCTGATACACATAATTGGTGTATTGCAAAAAATGAGGGACTTGAAGCCGTTTATCGCAGGTGGTTGAACCAATTTCCAGCCGTTGAATCTCAAGCTACCAAATCAATTTAGGAAAACCGCCAGTCCCCCAGCATAGCCATTCACCTATGGCGTCGGATGAACGCACAGTCAGAGGAGTTCAATGGATTTGGCAGGGATTGCGCTGACAGTGCACGAAGGGTTGGAAAATAACATCAACCTCACTCCCCCTTAACCCGCACATATTCCCCCGGTGCGTCGCCTAGCACTGCCAGCTTGCCATCGCCTGGAACAGGGGCCTTCACCATTGCGCCGCTCTTCGCCGTGATCCATTCTTTCCAATGCGGCCACCAGCTGCCGGGGTGTTCGGATGCGTTTGCCAGCCAATCTTCAAGCGTTTTTGCGCCTGTTTCATTCGTCCAATATTGATATTTGCCCGCAGCGGGTGGATTGACCACACCGGCGATGTGGCCGGAGCCGGAGACGACTAATGTTGTCTCGCCGCCCATGAATTCACCCACACGGAACACTGAAGGCAAAGGGGCTATGTGGTCTTCGCGGGCGGCCAGATTATAGATGGGGATTTTTACCTTGGAGAGATCAATGCGCATGTTATCCAGCACCATTTGGCCCTTGGCCAAGTGGTTGTTCAGGTAACATTCGCGCAGATAAAATGAATGCACGCCGGCGGGCATGCGGGTTGAATCAGCATTCCAATAGAGAAGATCAAAGGGCATCGGGTCTTTGCCCAAGAGATAATTATTGACGACGTTTGACCAGATCAAATCATTGGCGCGCAGCAGATTGAAGGCATCGGCCATGCGCGAGCCGGGCAAGTAACCCTTGTCTTCCATGCGCCCTTCAATCCAGCGCACTTGTTGCTCATCGACATAAACACACAAGTCCCCGGCTTTTTCGAAATCCACCTGGGTGGTGAAAAACGTGGCGGCGTTGATGCGGTCATCACCCTTGGCAGCCATATAGCCGAGCGAAGCGGCCACCAGCGTTCCGCCGACGCAGAAGCCGACAGAGTTTACTTTCTTGGCACCTGTGGCTTCCTGCACTTTGGTGACGGCGGTTAAGAAACCATCGCGCATATAATCCGAAAATGTCTTGCGGCCCTGGGCTTCGCCGGCATTGATCCAAGACATGACAAACACTGTGAGGCCCTGTTCGACACACCATTTGATGTAGGATTTTTGCGGGGTGAGATCCAAAATATAAAACTTGTTGATCCATGGCGGGGCGATGAGCAGCGGATATTCGTAAGTCTGTTCACCCGCTGGCGCATATTGAATGAGCTCAAACACATCATTGCGGAACACGACTTTGCCCGGGGTTAATGCAATGTTGCGGCCCACCTCAAAAGCGGTTTTATCGGTTTGCATGATGCGCAGGCGGCCATCGCCAGCGGCAAAATCCCGCTCCAGCTTATCCATGCCGTGCAGCAGGTTTTCGCCATTGGTGGCGAGTGTGGCGCGCAGAACCTCGGGGTTCGACATGGCAAAGTTGGACGGCGAGAGCGCGTTGGCAATTTGCTCGACATAGAATTTGGCCTTGAGTCTTGTGTGCTCATCAAGTTCGGCATCATTGACCATATCAGCGGCCCATTTGGCGCTGATCAGATAGGCTTGTTTGAGAAAATCGAAGATGGCGTTTTCCTGCCAATCCTTATCCTTGAAGCGCTTGTCATTTTTTGCCGGTATGGCCAGCGGCATGATCGATTGGCCTAAAGCACGGGCCCATGCGCCTTGCCACAGCACTGTGTAGCCCTGCCATAGCTTCATTTGCGCCATCATGGTTTTGGCCGGGTCTTCGGAATAATATTTGAACACTTCGCCAAGAGTCTTGGCCACTTGCTCCATCGGCAAGATTTGGGTTTCGGCTTCTTTTTGTTGAAGGTCTGGGCGTTCGGCCACCTGACGGGCAATGGCTGAGGCGCGCTCAAAAACCTTGGCAAGGTTCTGCATCAGCTTGACCGGATCGGGCAGTTTAAATTCCACGACCGTGTTTGATTTTATATCCGTCATCGCCAATCTTCCTAAGCCACTTCCTATTTAGTAGTGATTAAAGTTTGAGCAAGGGGCTTTCTTGCCAAATCGCCGCTCAAGCGTCATAAGCAGCCGCAGCGGATTACAGGCGAAACACATGACAAACGCATTAAAATTGGGGATTGCAGGCTTGGGCACGGTGGGCACAGGTGTGCTCGATATTCTGAAGGCCCATGAAGCCATGATCGCTGTACGTGCTGGCGTGCCAGTGAAAGTGACTGGGGTTTCGGCGCGCAATAAAGGCAAAATGCGCGGGGTGCATGATTTGTCGGGCCTTGCATGGTTTGATGATCCCGTCGCACTGGCCAAGTCTGCCGGAATTGATGTGTTTATTGAATTGATTGGTGGCGATACTGGGCCAGCCAAGGATGCTGTGGAAGCAGCGATTGCCTCGGGCAAGCATGTGATTACCGCCAATAAGGCCTTGCTGGCGCATCATGGTGCAGCGCTGGCGCGGGCGGCTGAGGCCAAGGGTGTGGCGCTTTATTTTGAGGCTGCGGTGGCGGGTGGCATTCCGGTGATCAAGACCCTGCGTGAGGGGTTGGCTGGCAATTCGGTGCGCAAGCTGTTTGGCATTATGAATGGCACATGCAATTATATTTTGACTAAAATGGCCAATGAAAGCAGGGCCTTCGCGGATGTTCTTAAGGAAGCACAGGAGCTTGGCTATGCTGAAGCTGACCCGACATTTGATGTGGGTGGCTTTGATACGGCGCATAAATTGGCGGTTTTAACATCGCTGGCCTTTGGCACTGAGGTGAATTTGCCCTCGATCCGCATTGAGGGCATTGAGGCGATTACGTTGCAAGATATTCGCAATGCGGCAGAGCTTGGTTACAAGATCAAATTGCTCGGTGTGGCTGTGGCCCATGAGGGTGGCATTGAACAACGTGTGCACCCCACGCTGATCCCGCGCGGTTCGCCGGTTTCCGAAACTGATGATGTGTTTAATGCCGTGGTGTTGAAGGGCGATTTTGTGGGTGATTTGGTGTTGGAGGGCCGAGGTGCGGGGGCTCATCCAACAGCTTCTGCGGTGCTGTCTGACATCATCGACATCGCCCGCAAAAATATCCGCCCCTCCTTTGGCGTTCCGGCCAAGGATTTGAAGAAATACAAACCAGCTCCGCCCAGGGCCCATGAAGGTGGTTTTTATGTCGCTTTGGATTTGTTGGATAAGCCTGGTGCTGTGGCCGCCATCGCCACGATTTTGGCCGATGCGAAAATCTCTATCGAAAGCATTGTGCAGCGTGGCAAGGTTGATAAGGATGCCAAGCGCGCCACGGCGCAATTCATTTTGATTACGCATGACACGTTGGAACCTTCGATCCAGACGGCCATTGAGCGGATTCAAAAAGATGGCCATGTGGCGGGAACACCGCGGGTGATCCGCATTGAACGATTCTAGTCTCAAGCCCGCGTTTTTAGACGTTGAAAAATCCGTCAAGGGCCAGCGTTGGGTGGCGCGGTTGGATGACCAGCGTTTGGCCCACGCCATTGCTGAAAAGAATGAGTTGCCAGAAATTCTCGGTCGGGTGATGGCGGCGCGTGGTGTGGGCATTGATGAGGCCGAGGCCTTTCTCAACCCAACTCTGCGCTCGCTGATGCCGCAGCCTTCGGCCTTTATGGATATGGAAAAAGGGGCGCAGCGTTTAGCTGAGGCGATTTGCAAAAAGGAATCTATCGGCATTATCAGCGACTATGATGTGGATGGGGTTTCATCGGCTGCCATTATGATCAGGTTTCTGGCGGCTGTGGGCCATGAGGCCAATGTTTATATTCCCGACCGATTGACCGAAGGTTATGGCCCATCGGAAAAAGCTGTTGGTGCATTGAAGAGCCAAGGCACGCAATTATTGCTCACACTCGATTGCGGTGTGATGAGCCATGATCCGCTGGCGCACGCGGCTGATCTTGGCCTGACGACCATCATCGTTGATCACCATCAAGCCGGCGTTGAACTGCCGCACGCCTATGCGGTGATCAATCCCAATCGCCAAGATGATATGTCAGGCCAAGGGCACCTTTGTGCGGCGGGTGTGATGATGATTTTGATTGCTGCCGTGAACAAAAATCTTCGTAGCTTGGGGCATTATAGCGAGCAACGGCCAGAGCCCAATATGCTGCAATGGCTTGAGCTCGTGGCATTGGCAACTGTATGTGACGTTGTTCCGCTCAAAGGTCTGAACCGGGCTTACGTTACCCAAGGCCTCAAGATCATGTCTCGGCGCGAAAATGTCGGCATTGCAGCACTTGCTGATGTGGGCGGATTAAAACGCAAGCCTGATGTTTATGCGCTGGGCTTTATCCTTGGGCCGCGCATTAATGCCGCCGGGCGCGTGGGCCATGCGGAGGAAGCGCTGGCTTTGCTGACGACTAATGACAAGGGCGAGGCCCATGCGTTGGCGCGCAATCTTGATGAGCTCAACCGCAAACGCCAAATCATTGAATTGCGCGTGGTTGATGAAGCCATTGCCCAAGCTGAAGCCGCCATGGGTAAGGACAAACGACCGTCGATTGTGGTTGTTGCGGCTGATGGCTGGCACCCTGGCGTGGTGGGCCTTGCCGCCTCACGTTTGAAAGACCGATTTGCTGTGCCAAGCTTGGTGCTGGCCATGAACAGCAAAACTGGATTGGCCACAGGCTCGGGCCGTTCCATCGCAGGGGTTGACTTGGGCAAGGCCGTGCGGCTGGCGTCAGAGGCTGGCATTCTGACTAAAGGTGGTGGCCATGCCATGGCGGCGGGCCTGACTGTGGCCATTGAAAAACTGGGCGCGCTTCGCCAATTTCTCGATGAGAAGCTTTCGGCTGAAGTTGAATCGTTGCGCGATCCTTCGCTCAGCGTTGATGGAGCACTGACGGCCAGCGGGGCCACTCTTGATCTGATCGAACTGCTCGAACAGGCAGGCCCTTATGGTTCGGCCCATCCATCGCCCATGTTTGTGTTTCCCGCACATAAAGTGATTTATGCCGACCAAGCGGGCACGGATCATGTGCGCTGTACTTTGGTGGCCAGTGACGGCACCAAACTCAAAGCCATTGCGTTTCGCGCACTTGGAACCGAGCTTGGCGAATTACTGCTTTCGGAACGCAATCACCCGATCCATGTGGCGGGAAGATTGGTGGCCGATGAATGGGGCGCCAAACGCGTGCCGAGCCTCCAAATTGAAGATGCGGCGGTGATCCGCTAGCGGTTCTGCCGACCGGAAAATAAATCCTTTTGCTGGTCGAATGTTTCACTCAACAGGTCGACCACGGCCTTGATGCGGGCCGAGTTGCGTTGTGATTCATGATAGACAATCCAACCGGTGGTGAAACTAACGGGATCGGGCAGGGCTCTTACCAGATCGGGGTTGGCATCGCCATAATTGCAGGCGATTACGCCGATACCTGCGCCTGAAACAATCGCTGCCATTGCCATCTCGGTGCTGTCGACGCGAATAGAGCCGGCATTATTTTGGCAAAAGGCCTCGACATAGTTGAACCACGGCAAATGCAACATGCTGTCAACATAACGCACCAATTTGTGGTTCACCAAATCTTTGGGTTTGTTTGGCAGGTCGAATTTTGTGGCGTAGGATTTTGACGCATAGAGCCCATTGGCCCATTCAAATCCGCGTTTGGCAATAACGTCAAGCTCGGTGGGCTTAACCATGCGCACTGCAATATCGGCATCACCTTTGGCCAAGTCCACAATGCGGTAAGCCGCACTCAATTCGACCGATAGCTTGGGATAGGTTCGTGACAACAGATCATTGAACTGCATCAAAGCCCGCGTCAAAGATGGCACTGTCGAAATGCGCACCAAGCCTGCGATTTCGTTTTTGGCGGCACGAATATTGTTTGTCGTCGTCTGTATGGTGGTTTCGACCAACTCGGCCGTTGCGAAAGCTTGTTTGCCTTCCGGTGTCAGTTGGAACTCCCGACCGCCCCTAATCACCAAACACCCACCTGTCGCCTCTTCGAGCGCGATCAGTCTTCTGCTCACGGTGGAACTGTCAACGCCGAGCAGTCTGGCTGCACCTGCCACCGAGCCGCCGCGGCCCAATGCCAGCATAATTTTGAAGTCGCCCCATTCTGGTTCAGCCATTTGCACTCAATCCCGCGCGCCCCGCTAGCTTTCTCTAGCCGCCCCACTGTATTTTTGCACGAGATGATTGCGGCCACGGGCATCGACGGATTTTTTAATCTGGGTTAGCTTGCAATCATCGGAAACGCTGACAAGCCAACCGAACGCCACAAAAGCAAAAAACACTAACGGTGAAGGGAATGGTCTCTTCGCCGCATGAGAAAACTTGTCTTCAAAAAGGGAAACGACAATGAAAAAACGCGATATGTTTATTACTGCCGCCGCTGCCACTGCTGCCGCTGTGGCTGGCAAAGCCGCCAATGCCGCTGCCATGGGCCCGGTGCTGGCCGTTATCAGCCACCCGGTCAAAGATTATGCCGTATGGAAGGCCGTTTATGACAGTGCTGAGCCCGTTCGCCAGAAGGCTGGAGTCACTGGTGCCGAAGTGTTCCATGACCCGAAAGACCCAAACATGATGGTGATCATTCACCGCTTCCCAACGCTTGAAGCCATGCAATCCTTCCTCGGTGATCCAGGTTTGAAGGCCGCCATGGAAAAGGGCGGGGTGACGGCCCCGCCAAGCGCTGTCATCGGTGTGGCGGTCTAAGGATTTGAGGGTGGGGAACGTCGTTGCCCGCCCATTTCACTTAAATAATCGTTTCGGAGCCAAGATCATGAACCAAACTGCCTCTGCCCATTCGCCGGTGAAAACCCGCGAAATTCATAATCATCATATGGATTCAACCCGTTGGAATGATTTTAAATTCCGTGATGATGACATTATCATTGCAACTTATGCCAAGTCCGGCACGACGTGGATGCAGCAGATTATTTCACAGCTTCTGCACAATGGTGCGGAGGGCGTTGATTTTCACAGTATTTCTCCGTGGATCGATTTTCGCATCATGCCACCGGAAGTCTATGTCGGACTTGAACAGCAGAAAAACCGTCGCTTTATGAAGACCCATTTGCCAGTTGATGCACTGGTGTTTTCGCCCAAAGCAAAATACCTCTATATTGCCCGTGATGGCCGCGACATGGTGTGGAGCATGTTTAACCATCATGCAAAAGCCAATGAACATTGGTATGGTGCCATCAACAATACGCCGGGCCGGATCGGGCCTGCTATTGAGCCGCCTCCTAATGATCCGGCTGTTTACTTCCGGGAATGGTTGGAAAAGGATGGCTATCCCTTCTGGTCCTTCTGGGAAAGTGTGCGCAGCTGGTGGAACGTCCGCCATTTGCCAAATGTGAAGCTTGTTCATTTCAACGATCTCAAAAAAGACTTGGCCGGAGAAATTCGTGGCATTGGCGAATTTCTTGGCATTCATCAGGATAACGCAACCTTTCAGAAAATCGTGGAACATTGTGGCTTTGACTATATGAAAGCCCATGCCGAAGCCGTTGCTCCACTGGGCGGAGCTTTGTGGGACGGTGGCGCTGACACATTCATTAACAAAGGTACCAATGGCCGCTGGAAAGACGCGCTGACGCAAGCTGATATCAAAACCTATGAAGGTGATGCGGTGCGCGAGTTGGGCGCTGATTGTGCCCGCTGGCTAGCCACTGGTGGGAAACCCGCATAAGTCTAAAGGGCGCACTTGCAATGAACGGCGAACCTGCATATAGAGCAGCCGTTCGCCCAAATCGGGCCAGCATGTGCGCCCTTCGTCTATCGGTTAGGACGACAGCCTTTCACGTTGTAAAGACGGGTTCGACTCCCGTAGGGCGCACCAATTTTCCCTGACATCTTTATTTAAACCGTCATACTCCGTGCATGCGGAGTATCCATCACAAAATAGATCCTGTGACCACAATGGATTCCCGCTTTCGCGGGAATGACGTTCAGGGTAGGGTGTGAAAAATGAAGCCCCGCACAGACGGAGCAAATATCGGGAAGAAACCAATGCAACTCCGAAAAGCAGCCCAACTGGCTAAACACATTTCTGCTGCCGAAGCAGCAAGCCTTGTCAAATCAGATATGTGGCTTGATTATACAACATCACTGGCGCAGCCGGACGTGTTTGACAAAGCCCTTGGTGCCCGCATCACCGAGCTTCAAAACATCAAAGTCCGGCACTGCCTGACCATGCGGCCACGGGCCTATTATGAAGCCGATCCTGAAGGCAATCATGTGCATAATTTCAGCCTGCATTTTTCTGGCTATGATCGCAAACGCCATGATGAAGGCCGCTGCCATTATATCCCAGTCAATCTTGGGGAAATTCCAGATTATTATCGCCGTTTCATTCCACCGGTTGACATCGTCATCATCAAAACTTGCCCAATGGATGAGAATGGCAATTTCAATTTCGGTGGCGCAAATCTCTGGCACCGGGCCATTATCGAACGCGCCAAATGCGTGATCGTTGAGGTGAATGCAAATCAGCTTTATACCTATGGCGAAGGCACCAGCCTGCATCTCAGCGAGGTGGACTATATCATCCAGGGTGATGATGCACCACCTCCGGTTCTTCCTAATCCGGCCCCCACCGATGTTGATCGTGCTGTGGCAAAGCTAATCACCCATGAGATTGAAGATGGCGCGTGCTTGCAGATTGGCATTGGTGGCATGCCCAATGCGGTTTGCAAAATGCTGCTTGAAAGCAGCGTGCGCGATTTGGGCATACACACCGAAATGATGACGGACGGCATCGCCGATCTCTACCGCGCCGGCCGCATCACCAATGCGCGCAAGAAGCTGAACATCGGAAAATCAATCTATACTTTTGCGCTGGGCTCGGCCGAACTTTATGCAACACTTCATCGCAATGAAGATATCTTGTCCTTTCCAGTCGATCACACCAATCTGCCCAACAACATCATGCAGAATGATAATGTGATTTCGATCAACAGTACGACGCAGATTGATTTGCAGGGGCAGGCGGCGTCAGAGTCCGATGGCTTGAGGCATATTACCGGTACTGGTGGTCAGGCCCAGTTTGTGCGTGGTGCCTATGCGTCGAAGGGTGGCAAGTCATTCATTTGTTTGCCATCCACCTATGACAAGAAGGGCGAGCGCCGCAGTCGTATTGTACTCAATCTCACTCTCGGCAATATCGTCACAACCACGCGCTCTGACACCATGTATGTGGTCACTGAATATGGCATGGCCTGTCTTAAGGGCAAATCAGTGCCTGAGCGGGCGCAGGCTTTGATCAGCATTGCGCACCCCGATTTCCGCGAAGGGCTTGAACGCCAAGCCTATGAGCACCGCCTCATTCCAAAAGGATTTTCCGCATGATGTTTGATGGTCTGAAAAATAAAGTTGTTGTTGTCACGGGTGGTGTGACCGGCATTGGCGGTGCGGCCTCGCTGGGTTTTGCCAAAGCGGGCGCAAAAGTGCTGGCGCAATATTTAGGCGGTGGTGATGAGATGGCGGCCATTGAGGCTGCTGGCATTAGCACCTTGAAGCTCGATCTTACGGAACCGGGTGCCCCGCAAAAATTGATCGATGTGGCGATGCAGAAATTCGGGCGCATTGATGTGTTGGTGAATAATGCCGGAAGCTTGGTGGCACGCACCAATCTTGATGCTTTGACGGATGAATTCATCGACAAAGTTTTTAACCTCAACTGCCGCCAACTTGTGCATTGTTGCAGGCTGGGCGCTGAAATTATGAAGCGGCAGAAGAGCGGTAACATCATCAATGTCACGTCGATTGCTGCGCGCGGTGGCGGCAGTGCAGGGGCCAGTGTTTATGCAGGGGCAAAGGGGTTTGTTTCAGCTTTCACCAAAACCATCGCCAAGGAATTGGTAGAGTATAATATTCGCGCCAATTGTGTTTCACCCGGCACAATTCATACGGCGTTTCACGACCGTTTCTCGACCGAGGAACGTCGCGTGGCCACGGCCAAATCCATTCCAATGCAGCGGTTGGGTGTGGCTGATGATTGCACGGGCACATTTCTCTATTTGGCCAGTGATCAAGCCTCTGGCTATGTGACCGGCCAAGTGGTTGAAGTGAATGGCGGGCAACTTATGCCATGAGCGGGTTTGTGACGCGCTCGCGTAACGCGTTGCCTGATGCCGTGGCACCTGATGGTTCTGAGGTGCGGATTTTGGCCAGCACGGTGCGCGGTTCGATGGCCGAATTCACTTTGCCAGCGGGCAAGATTTCAATTGCCGTGGCGCATCATACCGTGGAAGAGGTTTGGTTTTTTACAGAAGGCCGAGGCCAACTGTGGCGGAAGAATGAATTGGCCGAGGAGATTGTTCAAATCCACCCCGGCCTTTCCATTTCAATTCCTGTTGGAACGCATTTCCAGTTTCGTAATGACGGTGCTGAACCATTGCGTGCCATTGGCACCACCATGCCACCTTGGCCGGGCATGGAGGAAGCTTATCTGGTTAGCGGCAAGTGGTGATTACCAAGAGCCGATATTCGGCATGCTGGCCCAAGGTTCCTGGACTGGCAGATAGCCATCGTCCTTTTGCAGCACTTCAATAGAAATTCCATCTGGGGTTTTGATGAAGGCCATGCGGCCTTCACGCGGTGGGCGATTGATCACCACGCCATGCTTCATCAGCATTTCGCAATATTCATAGATATTATCGACCTGATAGGCGAGATGGCCGAAGTTGCGTCCGCCAGTGTAAACCTCTGGATCCAAGTTATAGGTCAACTCGACGGGCGTATCGGGGCTTTCGGGGCAGGCAACGAATACCAAAGTGAATCGGCCTTTTTCGCTGACATGGCGGCGCTGTTCAACAAAGCCTAAAACACGCGTGAAGAAATCGAGTGATTTATCAAGATCCGAAACGCGGATCATGGTGTGCAAATATTTCATGGTGCTTGTCCTTTCATGCTGCGACTCACATCTCCCACACGAATCATTGTTTTGCAAATTTTGCTGCGCAGTTGAAATGCTTGTAGAGGATCAGCAGGGTTTTCATTTCTTGTTTGACCAAATGATATCATCTGCTTTGCATTGCACAAAACACCAAGCCACTGAATCACAATGAAAATTGAAATTGATTGCGAAGCCGCTTGGCGTTCTTCTGTGTTGTCCACAAATTTCAGTGCTGATGAATTGATTCTTCTCTGTACAAATCATTAACTTTTGAGCAAGTTGTGTGACAGGTGACGAGGAGGCCTTTGTCACATGGGGTATGGGTTGGGTTAGTAGATGGCGGCGAAAGATGAAGCTCCAACTGAAGTGGGACAGCAAGTCTCGCACAGTGGTGAAAACGAACACGGCATAAAGATTATTCGTGTTGATGGCCTGGTAAAATGGTTTGATGTGGGCCGTGGTTATGGTTTTGTCATTCCGGATAATGGCTTGCCGGATATCTTGATTCACTTGAGCTGCTTAAAGCGTGATGGTTTTGACGCGCCGCTTGAAGGTACGCGCGTGGCCTGCGAAGTTGTTGCGCGCCAAAAGGGCTATCAATGTTTGCGGGTGTTGGCTGTTGATCAATCTACGGCGATCCATCCGGTTGAACGGCCAATTCGCACCCATCACCCTGTAGTTGCAACCCAGAATTGGGTTCGCGCCAAAGTGAAATGGTTTAATCGCACACGTGGTTTTGGCTTTGTGAGCGAAGGCGAGGGGCAGGGCGACATCTTTGTGCATATGGAAGTTTTGCGCAAAACTGCAATTGCCGAGCTGGTTCCCGAAACTTGGGTTTATGTTCGCTATGGCGACAGCAATCGTGGTAAAATGGCAGCGGAAGTGCGAATGAGTTTGGATGGTGGATTGCCGCTCGCCAACTAGTCTCATTTTTGTCTTATTCTGTGGGTGAGTGGGTGTCATGATGAAATTGCGTTATGTCATTGTCGCCATATTTGTATTGTTGTCGAACGCGCATTGCGCGGTTTGGGCGCAAGAGCCACCGCGGGTCGAGCAAATAACCATCGCCACGCCGTTGGCTTCCACCATGCTTTCTGCTGAAATTGCCGATACAGAAGAGTTGCGCGAACGCGGTTTGATGTTCCGCCATATTCTGCCTGAAGACCAAGCCATGCTGTTTGATTTTGAAGTGGCACGCCCAGCGGCCATGTGGATGAAAAACACTTATATGTCGCTGGACATGCTGTTTGTGCGCGAAGATGGCACGATTGCGGCTTTGGCTGAAAACACCGTTCCTAAATCATTAGATACCATCAGCGTGCAGGAACCTGTGCGCGGGGTGATTGAATTGGCGGCTGGAACCATAAAACGGCTGGGTATCCACAAGAACGACAAGGTTTTTCATCGTATTTTCAAAACTAAAGAAGAATAGTTGCGTTATTGGTTCTAAGCCATTATGCAGCACTTCGCAGCGGGCCAGTTCGGTTCGCTCATAGGAAATGTCGGGGCGTAGCGCAGTCTGGTAGCGCACCTGCCTTGGGCGCAGGGGGTCGCGAGTTCGAATCCCGCCGCCCCGACCATTTTCTAGAAGTGCCTTTACCTGAGGGACGACACATGCCTGCACGCATTTACAAACCAGCCCGCAACGCCATGCAATCCGGCAAGGGCAAATCGCAAGAGTGGCTTTTGGAATTTGTGCGCGAGGCGGCTCTTACGGCTGACCCTCTGATGGGCTGGACATCGGGTGACACATCAACCCAGGTGCAACTGCGCTTTGAAACCCAGGCCGAAGCCGAAGATTATGCCAAGCGCAATGGCATTGCCTATAGCGTTACGCCGGTGGCACCGGTGCGCATCAACAAGAAATCCTATTCTGATAATTTCAAATTCGGTCGCACCACGCTCTGGACCCATTAAGGCGGCTTTTCGCCAAAGTTGACAGATTTTTGCGTTCAACTATGGGTAAAGCATTGTGCAAAACGACTCCGTAGCTCAGCTGGATAGAGCAACGGTTTTCTAAACCGTCGGTCACAGGTTCGAATCCTGTCGGGGTCGCC
>JAYVXY010000196.1:0-13718 GCA_043784785.1 Aestuariivirga sp.
AGCTTTGCACCCACTTCGCGCTAAACCCCGTCGCAACATGATGAACAACACCGCTGCCAAATTGCCAGCGGCGAACGGGAAGCTGTTCGCCGTTGCGCCCATGATGGATTGGAGCGACAATCCAAGGAAATCAACATGTTAAGAGGCGGCGTGTGCGCCTTATGTGCAGCAAGGACTTGCTACTACCGTTATTTATCGTCAAAACAGCGGCTATGGCTGCATTCTTGTCGGTTTGTTTGAGAAAAGTGGCCCCTCTTGAATCTGTTTTTCTTGAAGTTCAGTTGGGGCGAATGGTGCAGCTGGACAAATCATTGAAGCGTCAAAACTGTGGACATGTTCTGATATCCACAATCAAGCTTCACCCAACAATTAATCAGTGCCATACCATTGCCGGAGCCCGAACCTAATTGGTTGAAGGCCTAGCTTACTGATCCTGAGGAGCTGCGGGTATGAACTTTACCGATATCAATCCAGACCATGCCGAAATTCGCGATGGCGTGGCCAAAGTGTGCCAGCAGTTTCCGGGCGAGTATTGGCGGAAATCTGATGCAGGCAAACTCTATCCCGACGAATTCGTCAGTGTACTGATGAAAGAAGGCTACCTGGCGGTGATGATCCCCGAGAACTATGGTGGTTCCGGCCTCAACCTGACTGCAGCAGCTGTCATTCTCGAGGAAATCCATCGCCATGGCTGCAATGCCGCCGCCTGCCATGCTCAGATGTATACGATGGGGACCTTATTGCGCCACGGCAGCGATGAACAGAAACAGAAATACTTGCCGAAGATCGCCGACGGTTCGCTGCGTCTGCAAGCTTTTGGTGTGACTGAGCCGAGCAGCGGCACTGATACTTTGGCGCTCAAAACCACCGCAATGCGCGATGATGATCATTACATTATCAAAGGCCAGAAGATATGGACATCACGCGCCGCGCAATCGGATTTGATGTTGTTGCTGGCGCGCACCACACCGCGTGACAAGGTTGCCAAAAAGACCGATGGACTTTCGGTGTTCTTGATCGATCTCAAATCGCTGGTGGGCAAGGGCGTTGAGATCCGGCCCATCCGCGCCATGATCAACCACAACAGCACGGAAGTGTTTTTTGATAATGTGCGCATTCCTGCCAACAGCCTGATTGGCGAGGAAGGTAAGGGCTTCAAATATATCCTCTCCGGCATGAATGCCGAGCGCATTTTGATCGCGGCTGAATGCATTGGTGATGCCAAATGGTTTATTGAAAAGGCTTCGGCCTATGCCAATGACCGTATTATTTTCGGCAATCCAATCGGTAAAAACCAGGGCGTGCAATTTCCCTTGGCCAAAGCCTATGCCCATATGATTGCTGCTGAAGCGATCGTCTATCGCGCCGCCAGTCTCTATGACGTGGGCCAAGACCCAGGCGTGGAAGCCAATAGCGCCAAAATGCTGGCAGCAGATGCATCATGGGAGGCGGCTGAGGCCTGTCTGCAAACCCATGGCGGCTTCGGCTTTGCCGAGGAATATGATGTGGAACGCAAGTTCCGCGAGACAAGGCTATATCAAGTGGCACCGATTTCAACCAACCTAATCCTTTGTTTCATCGCCGAGCGCGTGCTTGGCCTGCCAAAGTCATACTGATGTCTACAATCGAAAATCTCATCCAACTCGCGCGTCTGCCAAACAAGGCCATCACGGCCAATGCCAGGCACTATGCAACTTTGTCATTGTTTGATTGGATCATCTGTGGTCGGGCAGGGGCAAGCGAAGACTTGAGCAAGATCATCCGTAAATATGTCACCGAAGATGCAGGCCGCAAAAGTGCTTCCGTGTTTGGCGGCAAGGTGAAATTGCCTGCGCGCGCCGCAGCACTTGTTAACGGCACAATCTCACATGCGCTTGACTATGATGACACGCATTTCGCGCACATCGGCCATACGTCGGTTGGCATTTATTCAGCAGCATTAGCTGTTGGTGAAGAGGTGAAAGCCATGGCCTCAGAGGTTCGCGATGCTTATCTTCTGGGTGCTGAAGCGGCCTGCCGCATCGGCATGGTTTTGGGCCGTGGGCATTATCAACAGGGCTTTCACCAAACAGCAACAGCAGGGGCCTTTGGCGCCACAGTGGCGGCGGGGCGACTTTATGGCTTGAATGAATTGCAAATGCGCCATGCCCTAAGCTTGGTGGCCACGCGTGCTTCGGGTTTGAAATCGCAATTCGGCAGCATGGGCAAACCTTTCAATGCTGGCATTGCGGCATCGAATGGTGTTGAAGCAGCAGCACTCGCCAAGCGCGGCTTTACATCCTGCGATGATGGCGTGGGCGGACCGCAGGGTTTTGTTGAAACGCACGCAGAAGTATTTGATCATGAGAGCCCATGGCAGCACATGCCGCCCAAACGATTCATTTTTGACGATGTGCAATATAAACTGCACGCCTGCTGCCACGGCACCCACGCCATGATTGAGGCTTTGCGCAGCGCGAAAAATCAGCACGGATTTTTGACCAATGACGTTCAGCACATCACCGTCACAACTCATCCGCGCTGGCTCAAAGTGTGTGACATCAAACATCCGCGCACAGGGCTGGAAGTGAAATTCAGCTATGTGCATCTTGCCGCCATGGTGGCCCATGGCATTGAGACATCATCAGAAAAGATCTTCCAAGATGATCTGTGTGCGGACGAAAAGCTAATCGCTCTCGCAAGTCGCGTGAAAGTTTCAAGCGATGAGAGTTACAATGATACGACGCAAAGCGTTCTGATTAAATTGTCAAATGGCAGTGAAATTCACCAGCGCCATGATCTGTACGACAAAATCCCAATGGCGCAGCTTGAGGTAAGTTTGCGCACCAAAGCCAAAGGCCTCATTGGAAAAGCCAAAGCAGAGAAGCTTTGGGCTGTGATCGCCAAGATCGAACAAGCTTCAGCTGCCGTGCTGGCCAAGCAGTTGAGTTAACCCAGCCCCGCCAGTTTCAATACGTGCCGCGCTTGTTCAACAATCGGCGCATCGATCATGGCCCCTTTCAATTTCATGGCACCTTTGTCTTTCCCATTGGAAGCCGCGATGATCTGTTCGGCATGTTTAATTTCATCAGCAGTCGGCTTGAAGCCTTCTCGAATGGCGGCAAGCTGTGCCGGATGAATAGCTGCCGCCGCGCGGAAGCCTAAGCTGCGCGCGCGGCGCACTTTGTCAGCAAAACCTTTGATGTCAGTGAAATTGGCCAAAGACCCAGGAATGCCTATGGGCAACAACTTGGCGGCAATAGCGGCGGCGGCGATCAAAGTTGCCGGCACTGAAAAGTCCGCCACATCGGTTGGAATGCCCATTTCTGCGGCGTAATCTTCGGGTCCAAACATCATCGCGCAAAGCCCCGCACTTGTTGCGATTTGGGTGAGGTTAGGGAGAGCAGCAGGACTCTCGACCAAGGCGATAAGCGGAATTTTTGAAATGCCTTTTAGCTTTTTGACTCGGTCAAGTTTGCGCCGATCACCGCATTTTGGAACCATGATGGCCGCAGTCGCTTGCAAGTCCATCGCCGCAGCGTCCAATTTTACCGCCGCAGCTTCGCTGTTGATGCGAACGATGCAATCGATCTCAGCCTGAGCCAGCAGGGCTTGGTGCTTGGCAAGAACGGAACGCGCGGAATCTTTCATGTCAGCAGGCACCGCATCTTCAAGATCAAGAATCACGGCATCAGGCCTGTGTTTGATGGCGCTGAGGAGATGTTTTTCTTGGTATGCGGGAACAAAAAGAAGTGTTTGCCAGTCTTGTGCTTTCATGATGCAAATTCCTTGACCACCAAATCGGTGTGTTCCCCGATCGTCGGTACGGGCCCTAAGGAAAGCTCAACACCTTTTACTTTCGCTCCCGGTCCGAGCATTTCAACCGCGCCTGAAGCTGTTTGAACTGTCACCATACGCAGCTGCGGATGCGAGACCAGATCATCCATGCTCGACAACCGCCCACAGGCAATGCCTGCCTCATTCAAATGGGCCACCGCTTCCTCGCGTGTGAACCGCTTTAGTTTTTCAGCAATGATCGCCTCGAGAGCGGGACAGTTCTTCACGCGGTTTACATTGCTGGAGAAAAGTGGATTTGTCGCAAGTGTCGCATCGCCCAGCACATCAGCACACAGCTTCACCCATTCGCGCTCATTCTGAATTGAGAGCAGAATATCTTTGCCATCGGCACAGCGAAAGGCACCATAAGGCGCTATTGTCGGATGGCGCACGCCCACTCGCTGCGGCGGGGCCTTGCCATAACGCGTTTGCAGATAGGGCACATTCATCCAGTCTGAAATGGCGTGGAAGAGTGACACTTCAATGATGCGGCCCTTGCCGGTTTTTCCTCGCGCCACAAGCGCCTGCAAAATGGCACTGTAGGCCGTCATGCCCGCCGTCACATCACAAATCGAAATGCCAACACGGGCCACGCCTTCCGGTGTGCCATTGACTGAGATCAAACCACTCTCACCTTGGATCAACATGTCATAGGCCTTTTGATCCCGGTATGGCCCATCCTCGCCATAGCCAGAGATGGAGCAATAAATCAGACTCGGATATTTTTGCGTAAGCTCCTCCGCGCCAAAGCCCAGCCGCGCAACAGCGCCGGGGGCCAAGTTCTGGATAAAGATATCGGCTTTGGCCACGATGTTGGCTAGCAATGCAATGTCTTCCACCTTTTTGAGATCAAGACATACAGATTCCTTGCCGCGATTGAGCCAAACAAAATAAGAGCTCTCGCCATGGACAAGTTTGTCATAACCTCGCGCGAAATCACCTTCGGCGCGTTCCACTTTAATGACGCGCGCGCCCGCATCAGCCAATTTGCAAGACGCATAAGGCCCCGCCACAGCCTGCTCCAGCGAAACCACCAACAGGCCTTCGAGATCTTTCATTTTACCGCCCATTGTTTCATCAAGGGCACAGCGCGCATCAATTGTGGTGCTGCTGGGATGTCATGGCCAAGACGCCCCGCCGCCCGCCATGGCCAGCGCGGATCAGCCAAAAAGGCCCGGGCCAATGCCACCATATCGGCTTGCCCTGTGGTGACGATCTCATTGGCATGCAGCGGATCATCGATCATGCCCACAGCGCGGGTGGCAATGTTTGCACCTTCCTTGATCGCAGTGGCCAAATGCACTTGATAGCCAGCCCCCGTTGGCACTTGCTGCAACGGCGAATTGCCACCACTTGAGCAGCAGATATAACTTGCGCCAGCTTCTTTATACGCCTTGGCCACTTTAATAGCCTCTTCCACGTCGAAACCACCATCCACCCAGTCTTTGACGGAAAGACGCGCTCCCAACATCAATGAAGGTGCCGCCGCCCGCACACGCCGCGCCACCGCAAGCGGAAAGCGCATGCGGTTCTCCAGTGATCCGCCCCATTGGTCTTTGCGTTGATTGGAAAGTGGCGATAAAAATTGATGCAGCAAATAGCCATGGGCCGAATGCAGCTCGATAAAATCAAATCCCGCCTGTGCGGCGCGTTCTGCGGCATTGCCAAACTTTTCGATCAGTGCCTCAATGCCAGCCTCGTCCAACGCCTGCGGAATCGGATGGCCAACAACAAAGGGAATGGCCGAGGCGGAAACAACCGTCCAAGCATCCTCGCCCGCCTTCAGAGGTTGCCCGCCTTCCCATGGCCTTTGGCAAGAGGCTTTGCGGCCCGCATGGGCTAATTGCGTGCCGAATTTGGTGCCCGGTGCGGCCACGCGTTTTGCCGCATCAAGGGCGCGTTTGGCCGCCGCTGCATTGGCCTCAGAATAAAGCCCAAGGCAACCATGGCTTATGCGGCCACGCCGCTCTACATCTGTCATCTCCAGTGTCACCATGCCAGCGCCCGACAACGCGAGATTCATCCAATGCTGAATATGCCAATCAGTGGCCGAGCCGTCATCAGCCGAATATTGACACATAGGCGCCACCGCGATGCGATTGGGAAAATCAAGCGTGCCAAGTTTGATGGGCGAGAAGAGATGTTCGGACATGGCTCAGATTCCTTGCTGTGTAAGCGCGTGCTATTGAAGTGAATGGCTTAATGGTATTGCACAATTCGGGCAAGTTTCTTGACAGGCCCGACGCTTGCCCCTTAGCTTGCATCCTTGGCTTCAAACCGGGTGGCACATGGCACAAGATTTCAAAGAATGGATCGGCCGCAAGATTGCGCGGCAGGATGTGATCAACGCGCGCACGGTTGCTGAGTTTGATGCAACTCTATCACCCCATCTTTTTCCCACGGGTGCGGCGCCTTTGGGCATTCATTGGTGTCTTTCGCCAGACATTGTGAACCCTGATTCATTGGGCGGCGACGGCCATCCCAAACTTGGCAATTTTCTGCCTGATGTGGACCTGCCGCGCCGCATGTGGGCGGGTGGTGAATTGAAACTGCATGGCCAGTTCAAATCTGGTGATGTGGTTCACAAGCAAAGTGTCATCGCTGATATTTCTTACAAGACTGGTAAAAGCGGAAATCTGTGCTTCATCACCGCCAATCACAGCTATTCCGTGGGTGGCAAAGTTATTGTCGATGAACGCCAAGACGTTGTTTACCGCGAAGCCGCCACCGCAAGCGCAGGACAGGTGCCACCACGTGTTGCGTCGGAGAAATCCGCTTGGACTGTAAAGCCAACTTCAACCATGTTGTTCCGCTATTCAGCCATGACTTTCAATGGTCACCGCATCCATTATGATGATCCCTATGCGCGCAATGTCGAAGGCTATGCGGGCCTCGTGGTGCATGGGCCAATTCAGGCAACGCTGATGCTTAATCTGGCAGCAACAAAATTGGGCCGCGTGCCGAAATCCTTTTCATATCGAGGCGTCTCGCCTTTGATACTGGGCGACCCATTTAATATTGATGCAACGGAAGCAGACGGCATGTTAAACTTGCGAACCATTTCTTCCGCTGGGGTCGTGACGATGACTGCTAATGTGCCACAACTGATCTAAGGAAAATCAATCTATGTGCTCTGCTTGTGGATATCCCGCCGCCCCCGGCCATTGGACTGAGGCAGGTGCCGCCAATATGGCCGAGCGTTTGCGCTCGCGCTTCAGGCGCGCGGATATTTTGAAACATGTGCTGAAACCTTATGGTCTGAATGTGCATGATGGCGGGCTGGTGCCGGGCATTCAAATTTCAAACCAATTCGGCTCTCAAACCATCGTGCGGGATTTAGCCGAAGTTTGGGCCTTGGTCGAGCAATGGACGGGCACAGCGGTTGACCCGCTTAATCCCAAATTTACAATGCCCCCTGCGAAGGCCTCTTAACTTGGCCGAAGGCCGCATGCGCATGACTGTGCTGGGTGGGTTTCTGGGCTCCGGAAAAACCACGTGGCTGCGCCATCAATTGCATGAAGGCGTTTTCAAAGGGGCCTTTGTGATTGTAAATGAAGCAGCTGAAACACCGGTGGATGATGCTTTGCTGCAAGGCTCATCGAAGCTCGCGGTTCTGGCAGGGGGCTGCGCATGTTGTGTGGGAAAAGACGATCTCATCGCGCTGTTGCATAAAATTTGTGATGACCGCAGCAAGCAGACGGAACACAGGCTCGAGCGCATCGTTTTGGAAACCAGCGGCTTGGCTGACCCCGGCCCGATTGTCGAAGCGATCCGCACTGATCCCATTCTTGTGCATCACATAATCGTCAGTGAAACCTTGGTGATGGTGGATGCGTTGCATGCGCTTAGCCAATTGCGCAGCGAGCCTTTGGGGCGAAAGCAAATTGAGATTGCCGATTGCATGATGGTATCTAAAATCGATGACGCCAATCCAGATGATCTTGTGCGCTTGCTGGCAACGTTACATGTGATCAATCCGGGCGCACAAATCTTTGGCACTGTGAAAGGCACGGGAGTTCCATTGCCGGATTTTAGTCAAGCTGAGCCTGAACATCTGGCTGAGGTTTTAAACGAGGAAGACTTGCCGCCGATTTTCCCCTCCAAACTGGCTCTTGATGAAACAATCGATTGGACTAGCTTCAGCGTTTGGCTTTCAGCTTTGCTCCACGCCAGAGGCAATGACATCATGCGCGTCAAGGGTGTGGTGCGCACTCCAGCTGGCCGGCTGTTGGTTCAAACAGTACGGAAAGTCGTGCAATCACCTGAAATTTTGCCAGAGCAAGAAAGCCGGGAAGACAACACAATTGTGGTGATTGGCCGTGGCTATCGTGAGGAAGATTTGGCGCGGTCGCTTAAATATTTTGCAGGCGCAAGCTGAGGCTGTTCTCCACAGCAAAGAAGTTTATGCGCCCAATGAAAATCCAGCTACTTGCCGTTCAACGGATTCTCACCCATAAATATCCGCTGTGAGAAGTTTGGGGTTATTCCGATGACGATGATCAATTGCGATATGGGCGAGGGCTTTGGCCTTTATAAAATTGGTGATGATGCTGGCATCATGCCGCTTATCGATATCGCCAATGTCGCCTGCGGTTTTCATGCGTCAGATTTTAACCACATGCGGGCCACGGTGAAACTGGCCAAGCTGCATGGCGTGAAGGTGGGCGCACACCCTTCCCTACCAGACTTGCAAGGCTTTGGTCGTCGCGAAATGAAAATCAGCCGCGAGGAAATCACCAACTGCCTGATCTATCAAATCGGCGCGCTCAAAGGTTTTCTGGAAGCTGAAGGTATGCAACTCAATCACATCAAGCCGCATGGTTCTCTTTATGGCATGGCGGCGCGGATGGACGACATTGCCAATGGCGTGTGTGATGCCGCTGATATTTTTAAAGTTCCATTGCTCGGCATGATTAATACTTTACATGAGAAAGTCTATCCCGCACGCGGCCATAAATTCATCGCCGAGTTTTATACTGATCTCGAATACAACGACGATGGCGGCTTGATCATCACGCGCGAGCATGATGCCAAAGACCCTGCACGCGCGGCGGAGCGCTCAGTGCGTGCCATCAAGGAAGGCAAAGTGAAAACTGTGGGCGGCAAAGATGCGGCGGTTCGTGCTGACTCGATTTGTATTCATTCAGACACACCCAATGCCGTTGCCATTGCACAAGCCGTGCGTAAAGCTGTTCAACCTTATCTCGATAATGCTTGATTGAAACGAGGATCCCATGTCGAAAGAAATTCTTTCTCCGTTGCCCGGAACATTCTATCGCAAACCTGCACCTGACAAGCCCAATTTCAAATCTGAAGGTGATACGATTGCCGTTGGCGATGTGATTGGCCTCATCGAGGTGATGAAGTCCTTCAATGAAGTAAAGGCCGACAAGGCTGGCAAGATTGTAAAATTTGTGGCCGACAATGAAGAGCCCGTAATGGCTGGCCAACCATTGCTCGAACTTTCATAACGCTATGCCAATCCGCAAACTCCTGATTGCCAATCGTGGCGAAATTGCTGTGCGCATCATCCGCGCCGCCAAAGAGCTTGGGATCAAGACTGTGCAAGTGCATAGCATGGCCGATCAAGAATCGCTGGCGGTGAAAATGGCCGATGAGGCCGTGAACATCGGCCCGCCCCATGCGGCAAAATCCTATTTGAACATTGAAGCGATTTTGAATGCAGCCAAAGCAACCGGCGCTGATGCCATTCATCCGGGCTATGGCTTCTTGGCTGAGAATGCCAAATTTGCTGATGCTGTTGTGGCCGCGGGTCTGATTTTTGTGGGGCCAAATGGCCATGCCATTCGCACCATGGGCGATAAGGTCGCCGCTCGCGTGGCCGCTGAGAAGGCCGGTGTGCCCGTCGTGCCGGGATCAGGCGGGCGCATTGATGATCAGGCTGAAGCGCGCAAGATTGCTGAACGCATTGGCTTTCCGGTGATGATTAAAGCCGCAGCAGGCGGCGGCGGGCGCGGCATTCGCATTGCCGCTTCGATGGAAGAGTTCGAGCGCTTGGTACCGCAAGCCAGCGCCGAAGCGCAGGCTGCCTTTGGTGATGGCGGGCTTTACATTGAACGCGTCATCAACAATGCCCGCCACATTGAAGTGCAAGTTTTGGGCGATGGCAAACGCGCGGTGCATTGTTTTGAGCGCGAATGTTCATTGCAACGCCGCCGCCAAAAGGTGTGGGAAGAGGCACCATCGCCGGTTTTGCCAGAGGACATCCGCGCCAAGCTTTGTGCTTCCGCCGTGGCACTCACTGAAGCTGTGAATTATTCTGGCGCTGGCACGATTGAATATCTTTATGATGATGCATCCAAAGAATTCTACTTCATCGAAATGAATACACGTATTCAGGTTGAACACCCCGTTACTGAAATGATCACCGGCATTGATTTGGTGCGCGAGATGATCCGCATTGCCGGTGGTGAGTCGCTGCGCTTCAAGCAAAGCGACATCAAAAAATCTGGCCATGCCATTGAAGTGCGCATCAATGCGGAAGACCCGGCGAAAGATTTCATGCCGGGGCCTGGCACGATTTCGAACTTGCGAATTCCTGGTGGTGGGGGCACGCGCTTTGATACGATGCTTTATGATGGCTATCAGGTTCCGCCATTTTATGATTCACTTTTGGGTAAACTCATCGTGTGGGATGAAACACGTGAGCAGGCGATCAACCGCTTGCAACGTGCGCTCAGTGAACTCAACGTGGGCGGATTAAAAACTACCAAGACTTTGCATCAGGTGTTGGCAACAGATCCTGATGTGCGCAAAGCGAATTTCCATACCCGCTGGCTTGAAGGCTGGCTTGAAGCGAATGCGATAAAATTAAAGGAGGCGGATGCAACATGAAAACCCGTTATTCTTACGGCGGCGATGAACATATCTTTGTCGAATGCGATGAAGAAATGTCACTCGATGCTTTTTTCAAAAGTCTTTCCATCACGACGGCGGTAAAGAAGGCCAAGATCAAAGGTGTCACCGAAATCTGCCCGGCCAATGCATCGTTCCAAATCAAGTTTGATCCGGATGTGATCAAGCCTGCTGATCTGATGAAGCAATTAAAGGCGATTGAAAAGTCAGCCGGAAAAAGCAAATCAAAACTCAAAACTCGCATTATTGAAATTCCAGTTCTGTATAATGATCCCTGGACCAATGAGACCTTGATGAAGTTCCGAGATCGTCATCAAGACCCAACGTCAACCGATGTGGAATATACCGCGCGCATCAACAATCTTGATGGCGTGGATGGATTTATTAAGGCCCATTCGGGTGCCCCGTGGTTTGTCTCGATGGTTGGATTCGTAGCTGGCCTTCCATTCTTGTATCAAATGGTGGATCGAAGCAGGCAGATTCAGTCGCCCAAATATTTGCGGCCCAGAACCGATACGCCAAAACTCACGGTGGGCCATGGCGGTTGCTTTGGTTGCATCTATTCGGTGCGCGGTGCTGGCGGCTATCAAATGTTCGGCATAACGCCTATGCCGATTTATGATCCCAATCAAAAAATCAAATATCTCAAAGATTTTATGTGTCTGTTTAAGCCGGGTGACATTGTGAAATGGAAACCCATTGACCGCGCTGAATATGATGCGACGGTGATTGCCGTTGAGAAAGGCAAATTTATGCCGCGCATGAAAGATGTGATCTTCTCGCTCGAAGATTTCAAAAAAGATATGGATGGTTATAACGCAAAACTGATGGGGGCACTCAATGGCCGTTAAAGTTTTAAAACCCGGGCTTTCAACCACGGTGCAGGATTTGGGCAGGCCTGGATATTATCATATTGGCATTCCGATCTCTGGCGGCATGGATCGTTTCGCGCTTCGCTGCGCCAATATGCTGGTGGGCAACAAGGAAGGCCTCGCTGTTCTTGAAGCCGTGTTTATGGGGCCGGAACTGCAATTCACCGATGATGCCACAGTCGCTGTCACCGGTGGTGAGCTTCCGCCCCAAGTGAATGGTGAAGCACGCGCCACCTGGACCAGCTTCAAAGTGAAGAAGGGCGATGTGCTCTCCTTTGATTTCCTCAAAAAAGGGGCGCGTGTCTATATCGCCATTTCTGGTGGCATTGATGTGCCAGTGGTTTTAGGATCGCGCTCCACTTACACGCTTGGCGCATTGGGTGGCTTTGAAGGCCGAAAGCTGGCGGAGGGTGATACGTTGAAACTCGGCAAGGGCAGGGGCACTAATGAAGGCCGCACGATTCCTGAAAAGCTGCGACGCGGGCCTAGTATGCCGGCTGAACTGCGTATGTTGCCCGGGCTTTATTGGCACCGCATCACCGCAGATGCGGGCAAACATTTCTTGGATGACACGTGGAAAGTGGCCCCCGAAGCAGATCGCATTGGCTATCGCTTCAAAGGCGGGCGCAAGATTGAGTTTGTGGATCGTGAGCCGCCCTTTGGGGCGGGTAGCGATCCATCCAACATCGTCGATGCCTGTTATCCCTATGGCTCCATCCAAATTCCGAGCGGCACCGAACCCATTGTCCTGCACCGCGATGCTGTGTCTGGTGGCGGTTACTTCATGGTGGGGGCTGTGATCTCGGCTGATATGGATTTGATTGGCCAACTCCAACCGCATACGCCCACGCGCTTTGTGGAGGTGACCATGGCGCAAGCCCTGAAAGCCCGCAAAGATCGCGCCAAGATTTTGGATAAAATTAGGACTATTACATAAAAATAGGAAATATAGCCTTAAAATTGCCATGATCAGGTATTATTACTTGATTATGATGTATCAGATCTTACAATTTGGGTTTGGTTTCCTGGCGATAGTCTTTTGGCGCCAGGCCGAATTGCGCTTTAAAACTGCGGGAAAACTGCGCTTGGTCGCCAAAGCCGTGGGCGTAAGCAATCTCGGCCAAGCTTTGTTTGTTGGCCCTGTCAGTCAAGCTTTCGCGCGCCGCCGCCAAACGTTGGTCTCTGATCCAGCTGCCCAGCGTTTGATTGGTATCGCGAAACAACTCATGCAAATAGCGCGTGGAAATTCCGCAAGCGCGCGCGATGGCTTCAGGGTCCAAATCGGCATCGGCCAAATTGCGCCGCACGAAACTTTCAATGCGCGTGAGATGCGCCTCGCGCACAGTGCTGGTTCCAGTGGTGAGCGTGCGCTCATCATTTTTCAGCGCCAAGACCAGAAGATCAACCAGCTGCTTGCCCACAGTCTCGCGGCCCTCGCCAGACATGCCCGCAAAGCGGCCGGGGATCAAATGCAACATATCAGCAAACAGGCCGCCAGCGCCATCGGCGGCGTTAAATTGCATGGAGCAGAACCGATCTGGCGCACGCAGGCGAAGCCCCAAAGCCTTGGCCTCAACCTTCAACACCCAAAGATCAGCAGCATCGTCATGCGAAAATTCATAGGGTTCATGGCTGCGTTCCAAAATAAATCCGCCGGGATGGCAGCGCACATCTTTACCACCTTGCGTAAAATAAATTTCAGACCGTGCAGGCACCGTAACCAAGAAATGCTCATCACGCTCCGCGCGAAAATGATGCGACAACCTTTTATATTGCAACGCCTCAGACGTAAGGCGCGACAGCGACACCCCACCCAAATCCCAATTGGAAAGCGCGCCTTGAAAATGCTGCGCATCGCGAAACTGTAAATCGAGCGGAAAATAAGTCGAAGCAATCGTCTCATGCCAAAAAGCGCTGCGCTCACGCGGCGCAACAGTAGCGGTAGAGATAGTGTGAAACATATCCGACATAACCCACCCGGCTTTTTGTAGGCAAGCCTAGGACGAGAATTTCAATTGTGCAAGCCGTCCTATAGAGAGAGAACTTGCAGCTTTTGCTCTAGGGAACCTCTGATCAATTGATATTTTGACGTGCCATTGTGTGATGGACGCTGGTTTGCGTTTTGGAAGCGATGTTGGCGTTGTATTTTGCGGG
>JAYVXY010000197.1:0-4379 GCA_043784785.1 Aestuariivirga sp.
GATCGACCCTTGGGCCGGTCAGGGCTTCGACTTGGACTGAGAAATCCGCATAATGCTGGGTGACAGCCCAAATCGCAAAAATAAAATGATAAGGATCAACTGGCTTAATTTGCCCGAGTGCTATCCAATGTTTGATGACCTCGGCCTTTTCATCAATCAACTCTTTTAAAGGGCCTTTCAGGAATTTTTCGACATGCGGCGCGCCATGCAGGATTTCGTTGGCGAAGAGTCTCGAAGCCGCCGGATTGCTCCACGACAATCCAAGTTTGGTGCTGATATAAATTGAAAGCTCTTCGATTGGATCATTGTCGCGATTGAGCGACCTTAGGGGAGCCAGCCACTCCGACAATGTATTTTCCAGCACAGCGACATAAATGTCTTCTTTGCGCTTGAAATAATAAAGCAGATTGGGTTTTGAGAGGCCAGCTTTACGGGCGATCTGGTCAACCGTTGCGCCGCGATAGCCAAAGGCCGAAAACACCTCCAGGGCCGCGTCCAGGATGATTTGCTCATTTTGGCTCTGGATGCGGGTTTTTTGAACAGGCTTTGCCTTGGTTTTGATCATGTGCACATCCTGTTCATTCTTGATCAAATGGTCAAGACCAGATAGCCTTGCCATCAATAATAAGAAGCAAGGGAGTTTGGCGTGGCAGCTGGTGTTATCGCAGCGCAAGATGTGGGGTTAACCTATCAGACCAATGATGGGCCGGTTTTTGCCTTGTCGAAAATCAATCTTGATGTAGTGGAAGGTGAATTTGTTTCCCTCATTGGGCCCTCTGGTTGTGGCAAGACCACGTTGTTGCGCGCCATTGCTGATCTCGAAAAAATCTCGGAAGGCACACTCACGGTCAATGGCATGACAGCCGAGCAAGCCCGTCTGGCCCGCGCTTATGGCTATGTGTTTCAGGCGCCAGCGCTTTATCCGTGGCGCACTGTCGAGCGCAATGTCGGATTGCCGCTTGAGATCATGGGGCTTGATGATCAAGCCGGGCGAATTCAACGCAATCTTGATCTGGTCAACCTCTCAGGGTTTGAGAAGAAATTTCCGTGGCAGCTTTCCGGCGGCATGCAGCAACGGGTTTCGATTGCACGGGCTCTGGCATTTGATCCGCATCTTCTGTTGATGGACGAACCGTTTGGCGCGCTCGATGAAATTGTGCGCGATAAACTCAATCAGCAACTTTTAGAGTTGTGGGATCGCACGGGAAAAACCGTGGTGTTCGTGACCCATTCAATTCCTGAAGCGGTTTTTCTCTCAACCAAAATTATCGTGATGTCGCCAAGACCCGGTCGCATCATTGATGTGATTGAAACCAATTTGCCGCGTAAGCGCAACCTTGATATTCGGGAAACGCCGGAATTTCTTAAGATTGCGCATCGTGTGCGTGAAGGTTTGAAGGCGGGGCATTCTTATGAGGATTGAAGGGCGCCCCATTGATCGCCCGGGTGTTGCTTTAACGCACACTCGTTCCGTCATCATGGCGAAGGCTGGCATGACGGACAGAGAGGGGAGTTCAGAAAATGAAACCCCTTAAAAACACTCAAAACCTCATCCCCGTCGCAGTGGTCTGCTTTGTCATCCTCATTCTCTGGTATCTGGCGGCTATCCCCATGAATGCCGTTGTCACTCAACCCAAAATCGACGCGGCGGGAGGCGGATTTTACAATACACTGGCTTTTTCATGGAACCATGAACGCCCGGTTCTGCCTGCCCCCCACCAAGTTGCCAATGAGATTTGGAAAACCGTATTCATGGTGGCGCCTTGGAAAGTGAAATCGCTGATTTATCATTTGTGGATTACGCTTTCATCGACCCTTGTTGGTTTTGTTTTGGGGGCGCTGTTGGGCATTGCACTGGCGGTTGGTATTGTGCATGTGGGCTCACTTGAAAAAAGCCTGATGCCGTGGATCATCGCTTCACAAACCATTCCGATTTTAGCGATTGCGCCGATGTTGATTGTGGTGCTGGGTAAAACGGGGCTGCCCGATATTTTTACCAAAGCATCAATCTCGACCTATTTGTGTTTCTTTCCGGTGGCCATTGGCATGGTGAAGGGGTTGCGCTCTCCCGATGTTTTGCAGCTGGATTTGATGCGCACTTATAATGCGAGTGCAGCCCAGGTTTTGTGGAAACTGCGCTTTCCGGCCGCCATGCCGTTTCTGTTTGCTTCACTCAAAGTATCCGTGGCGATTGCGTTGACGGGTGCGATTGTCGCTGAACTTCCGACAGGAGCCGTATCAGGGATCGGCGCGCGGTTGTTGCAAGGCTCATATTATGGGCAGACATTGCAAATCTGGGCGGCACTTTTTGTGGCGGCTTTTGCGGCTGCAAGTTTGGTGTGGTTGCTGGGTGCGTTGGAGCGGATGAGCTGGAAGCGCATGGGGGTTAAGCGATGATGCGCGCATTCCTCACTTTCATTGCCTTGTTCATCGCTGCCATCGCAACCTATTATGGCTTTGCGCAAGTGGAACCGTTGAAGGGTTCATATTGGACGCTATCGCTGATTTTTGTGATTTTGGGTTGGCTGCTCGCTTGGGCAATCGGTTGGGTTGTCGATTCGGGTTTGAACCTTGTTGAAGCCTCACCGCGCTTTGGCAATTTTTTGGTGCCCGCCTTGTTTGGCATAACCATTATTATCGCCTGGCAATTCTACGTCTTGGGATCGCAAATTCCGTTGGTATTGTTGCCAGCGCCCACACAAATTGGTGCGAAGTTTATTTCATCACTGCCAATTCTCGGGGCAGACTTTGTGCAGACGATTCTGCGTGCCGTTATCCCCGGCTGGATCATGGGCTGCGGTGCCGGATTCCTGGTGGCGCTGCTCTGCGACCGCGTTGATTTTTTGCGGCGCGGACTTTTGCCATTGGGAAATCTGGTTGCGGCGTTGCCCATCGTTGGCGTGGCCCCGATATTGGTCATGTGGTTCGGCTTTGATTGGCCGAGCAAAGCTGCCATGGTCGTCGTCATGACCTTCTTTCCTATGCTGATCAACACGCTGGCTGGTCTTAGCGCTTCTGGCCATATGGAGCGGGACTTGATGAAGTCTTACGGAGCAGACTGGTTCACGACGCTTATGAAGTTGCGCTTGCCTGCGGCCATGCCCTTTATTTTCAACGCGCTCAAGATCAATTCTACGCTCGCCATGATCGGCGCTATTGTTGCCGAGTTTTTTGGCACGCCGATTGTGGGAATGGGGTTTCGCATGTCGACTGAAGTGGGCCGCCAAGGCCTCGACATGGTGTGGGCCGAGATTTTGGTGGCCGCAGTTACGGGCTCAATATTTTATGGTCTTCTTACGCTCGCCGAGCGTGGGGTGACATTCTGGCATCCGTCTTACAGAAAGTAAGATGGCCAATTGAGGAAGAAGGAGAAGGAAAGCTATGAAAAAATATCTGATGGTTGCAGCCGCTGCTGCTGCTTTGGCAGTGTCATCGGTTTCAGCAAATGCTGAAAAAGTGACGTTACAATTGAAGTGGGTCACGCAAGCGCAATTTGCTGGTTATTATGTCGCCATGGCCAAGGGCTATTATAAAGCCGCAGGCCTTGACGTTGTGATCAAGCCAGGCGGCCCAGACATTGCGCCAGAGCAAGTGATTGCTGGCGGCGGCGCTGATGTGATTGTCGATTGGATGCCAGCTGCATTGGCCAGCCGCGAAAAGGGCAACAAGCTGGTGAATATTGCCCAGCCTTTCAAAAAGTCTGGCTTGATGCTGACCTGCCGCAAGGAAACTGGCATTGCCAAGCCCGAAGATTTCAAAGGCAAAACCCTTGGCGTGTGGTTCTATGGCAATGAATATCCGTTCCTCGCCTGGATGGGCAAGCTTGGCATTCCCACGGATGGCAGTGCCGCCGGTGTTAAAGTTTTGAAGCAAGGTTTCAACGTTGATCCATTGTTGCAAAAGCAAGCCGATTGCATTTCGACCATGACCTATAATGAATATCACCAGGTGCTGGAAGCCGGTGTTAAGGCTGAAGACCTGGTTGTGTTCAAATATGAAGATCAGGGCGTGGCCACTTTGGAAGACGGGCTCTATGTTGAAGAAGACAAACTCAAGGATCCGGCTTTTGTGGCCACCATGGCGAAGTTTGTAAAAGCTTCGATGATGGGTTGGGCCGATATGGCGAAAGATCCGGCAGGTGCAGTGAAGACCGTGCTTGAAAATGATGCTTCGGGTTCTCAGACCGAAGGGCATCAAACCACCATGGTTGATGAGATCAACAAGCTGATCGATGGCTCGGATGGAACGCTGGACACTGCGGCTGCCGATCGCACGGTTGGCACTTTGATGGCTGGTGGTTCTGATCCCGTCATCACCAAGAAGCCAGAAGGCGCTTGGACGGATGTGGTGACCAAGGCTGCGATGGCGTTGAAGTAACA
>JAYVXY010000198.1:0-4344 GCA_043784785.1 Aestuariivirga sp.
AACTCAGCGCGCTCGCTGATAAAATTGAAGCGTTCTTCTGGCTTGTTGCCCATCAGTTGTTCGACCACTCTTGCTGTTGATGCCTGTGCCGCATCTGCCAGCGTTATCCGCAGCAATAGGCGCTTGGCGGGATCCATGGTTGTTTCCTTTAATTGATGCGCCATCATCTCGCCCAAACCTTTGAACCGGCCAACTTCGACTTTTCCGCGGCCACCAAAATTGGCCAGCAACTCGTCCTTGTGTTGATCGGTTTGGGCATAGACCGTCTTGCCACCTTGCGTAAGGCGGTAAAGCGGCGGCACCGCGAGGTAGAGATGGCCTTGGTCAATGACTTTTGGCATTTGCCGATAGAAAAATGTCATCAATAAAGAGGCGATATGCGCACCATCAACATCGGCGTCCGTCATGATGATAATCTTGTCATAGCGCAAATCTTCTTCGCGGTAGGAGCTGCCCATGCCGCAGCCAACGGCCTGCACCAAATCACTGATTTGCTGGTTTGCCGCCAGCTTGTCTTTACCGGCACTTGCCACGTTCAATATCTTGCCGCGCAAGGGCAATACAGCCTGGTTCACCCGGTTGCGTGCCTGTTTGGCCGAGCCGCCAGCCGAGTCACCTTCCACAATGAAGAGCTCTGATCCTTCAGCCAGCGTGGCTGAACAATCGGCAAGCTTTCCCGGAAGCCGCAATTTACGAACAGCGGTTTTTCGTCCGACTTCTTTTTCCTGGCGGCGCCTGATCCGGTCTTCGGCGCGGTCAATGATCCATTCAAGTAACTTATCCGCTTGGGCAGGATGTCCTGTCAGCCAATGATCAAAATGATCGCGCACGGCATTCTCAACGATGCGTGCTGCTTCCATTGTGGCCAGCTTGTCTTTGGTTTGGCCTTGAAATTCCGGCTCTCGGATGAATACCGACATCATGGCGCCCGACTGCACCATCACATCATCAGCCGTGATCACATTGGCGCGCTTATTGTTGGCCATTTCAGCATAGGTTTTGAGCGAGCGCGTGAGTGCGATACGAAATCCCGCCTCATGTGTGCCACCTTCGGGCGTCGGAATAGTGTTGCAGTAAGATGACATGAAGCCATCTTCGCCGCCAAACCAGGCCACTGCCCACTCAACCGAGCCATGGCCACCTTCTTTGACGACTTTGCCAAAGAACAGATCATCAACGACTCTCGTCATGCCGTCGAGACGCTCTTCCAGATAGTCTTTGAGGCCGCCGGGGAAATGAAATACAGCTTCTTCTGGAATCTCTTTGTCTTTGAGATGCACCGCAGCGTCTTTGAGATGCACCGCAGCGCATTTCCAGCGGATTTCGACGCCACCAAAGAGATAGGATTTTGAGCGGGCCATTTTATACAGCCGCGCTGCGGAAAATACGGTGTTGCCCTTGCCAAAGATTTGATGGTCAGGCAAAAATTTGACCGTTGTGCCCCGCCGCCCCGACACTTTACCCAATTGTTGCAATCCACCATCGGGCTTGCCACGCCGGAATTCTTGACGATAGAGCTGGCCACCGCGCGCCACCTCAACAATACAATGCTCCGAGAGTGCGTTGACGACCGATACGCCTACGCCATGCAAACCGCCCGAGGTTTCGTAAACCTTGGAGTCAAACTTGCCGCCTGCATGCAAGGTGACCATGATGACTTCAAGGGCTGACTTGTCTTTGAACTTTGGATGCGGATCAATTGGAATACCGCGACCATTGTCAGTCACCGCGAGGTAGCCATCGGCAAAATATTCAACTTCGATGCGGCTGGCGTGGCCCGCCACGGCTTCATCCATCGAATTGTCGATGACTTCAGCAAAAAGATGATGCAGGGCTTTTTCGTCCGTGCCGCCAATATACATGCCCGGCCTGCGCCGCACAGGCTCCAAGCCTTCCAGCACCTCAATGTCAGCTGCCGTATAGCTTTCCTCGCCCCTGGATTTGGGGGGCAGCTTGGCTTCGGGCTTAGGCTTGGGGGCTGGCGGAACATCGCCGAACAGATCATTAGATTTTTGTGGTTTAGCCATTGCTACTTTACAGTTCTCGAATCATTGCAGCGCAGTATGACGACGCTCGCCCCAAACCTCAAATGCTGCAGGGCCTATTTGTTGCACTGCAATGTGAAAATTGTGGCTTTTCCTTGACAAGACTCACTTCTCGTAGTTTCCTGTGAGTCAATAAAGTTGCCCTAAGAGCAATAACATCGGGGAGTGGCGTTTCGCCTTAGGGGTAAAAATGCGCCACCGGGTGGAGGAAACAATGTCTAACCTCAATCAGAGAATCGAGGGCATGTATCAACGCGACAGGCGCGCAGCATACATTCTCGTGGCTCTTCTTTGGATCGTGATCGTTTTTGTCTTGATCATGTCTTGGCCTTATATACCAGATAATGGAGTGCGCATTGTATCGCTAATCGGCGCTGCCGCAGTTCTGATTTTCAATACCGCCGCCGTGATGGCCATGCTCAGCCACTATGCTGAAGACAAGCATTTTATTTATGGCATGGATATCAAGCTTCTTGATGCCGCCAATAGCGGCAAGGGGGCTTGAAGATCATGGCCAAATACACGCCTCCGGAACAATCAAAAACCCTGCAATGGGTTGATATTGTGTTCTTGGTTATCGCCATTTTCGCCGCGCTCTACTTGCCATTGAAGGCTGGTTGGGCTGGCATTTCCAAGACCCTTGAAAAAATCGACAATCCAACTTGGGATACGCTGCACCAAACACCTGCGATGGTCGCGCAGTGGGACAAGCTTGGTGTTAATGTTCAAGCCGCGCATGACATCATCCAAAACAAATGGGTTTACACAATTGATTGGCTGCAATTGGCCATCATGACTGTGGTGATCGTCGGATACTTCATCTTTCTATTCGTGGCGTCTGGCAGAGAATACCAAGACGTCATCGATGAAAAATTTAACGGGAAATAAGGGAACGCATCATGTGGGTTTATCTGACTTATCTCTGCTGGCTGCTTTCCGCCGCTATGGCAGTCTGGATGCTTTATGATTGGTACAAGATTGACACAACCTATTTAGAAGAAACATTGACCTCTTCACGTGAAGGCGAAATTGAAGCCGTCGCTGAAAAGCACAAAGTTTGAGGAGGACATCATGACAGCAACGATGGCAGGATCTGCCCCTCAAAAAATCTCACTCAGCCGCGTTCTTGGGCCTGCTCATGTTTGGGGCCTCGGTGTCGGCATCGTTCTTGTTGGTGAATTCACCGGCTGGAACTTCTCAGCTGACAAGGGCGGCGCCATGGCGGCACTTATTGTCTGCTGGTTCTGCGGCTTGCTCTATACCGCGGTGGCCATGATTGACTCGGAAGTCACTTCCACAATCGCTGCCGCTGGTGGCCAATATGCGCAAGCCAAACACATTGTGGGGCCATTGATGGCCTTCAATGTGGCACTTTATATGGTGTTTGCCTACACGATGTTGGAAGTTTCGGATGCCATTCTGTTTGGTGACACCGTCGTCGCCAAAGCTGGTGGCACCGATGTTATCAACCACAATTCATTCATCGCAGTTACAATTGTGGCACTGGCGTTTTTGAATTATCGCGGTGTGCTTTCAACTCTGAACATCAATTTCACGATTACCGCACTGGCTTATCTTTCGATCGTGATCCTGTTCTTCTTTGTCAGTCCTTGGAGCCAAGGCACGGTTCTGAAACTGAATGAAATGGTGACACCTTCTAATGCCCTGCCCTATGGGTGGATTGGTGTTATCGCATCTTTCCATTGGGGAATTTGGTATTTCCTCGGCATTGAAGGTACAACACAAGCAGCTGAAGAAGTGCGTTCGCCAGCACGGGCTTTGCCATTGGGTACAATGGCTGGCATGATCACATTGCTTATTGCAGGCATTGTGACCTGGTATGTTTGCGCTAGTTTAATGCCTTGGGAATATTTGGGCACCACGCCCTACCCGCTTTGGGATGCTGGCAAATTGACTGGCAATGCCGTGATTGAAAATATGATGTTCATCACAACATTGTTGGCCGCTATTGCTTCAGCCAATGGCTGCATCAATGACGCAGCGCGCGCCTGGTTCTCGCTGGGGCGTGATCGTTATCTGCCATCTTGGTTCTCGGCCGTGCATCCAAAATACCGCACGCCTTATCGTTCAATCATCTTCCTAACGCCGATTGCCTTGGCCTTCGCGTTTGAAGCCGATTTGAACCAAGCGATAACCTTCTCAATTCTTTCCGGCGTATTGCAATACACATTCATGAGCATCAACATCATGATGTTCCGGAAAAAATGGCCCCTCGGTTCAATCCAGAGAGGTTATACCCATCCCTTCCACCCCCTGCCCGCGATTATGTTGCTGGCTC